>NZ_QFFX01000080.1:0-9470 GCF_023522295.1 Prevotella sp. TCVGH
AATATATAAATGGAACAAAGGTAATGATTTACAAGTAGTTGAAACGTTTTTATGCACATTTTTGTCACATTAGCCAAAGTTCCAGCTTTTTGTTCTCTTTCATAATCATTTGGTTTTCAATCGTGAATAATAAATGTTTGGTAATTACTTCCTTTTTATGCGTGTTGCAATGGCACGTTCTGCCGTGCTATCGACTCACAATAACCTTCAAATACAGTATGCTCCCTGTCTGTGAGTGCAGTCATATCCTCCTGTATCTTATGGTCGGTTATCTTTCCGTAGATTTGTGTCGTACCGATATTGCTGTGTCCGAGCATCTTGCTGAGCGTTTCCATAGAGATACCATTGGAAAGGCAAATCGTGGTTGAGAATGTGTGCCGAGCCATGTGAAAGGTCAAGCCCTTCTCTATCTGGCATATCTGCCCGATGTTCACACACGCAAAGGATGCTTTCCTTATTGTAAGATTGGGGAATATCAAGTCATCCGCTTTCTTGTCCTTTATATAGAGCGAAAGGATTTGTTTGGCAATGGGCAGAAGTGGGATAATCGCTTCCACATTGGTTTTCTGCCTTTTGATTCGGATTTCCTCCGTGCCGTCAGCATTATGGGTGATATGCTTCGGTTTGAGCCGTTGCATATCCACACGAGCCAAACCGGTGAAGGCGCAGAAAATGAAGAGTTGCCTTGCTCGCTCGAACTGTTTGTCAATGATGGGCGTTTGCAGGACCCTCTGCAATTCCTCCGTAGTGAGATACCTGCGTGTTCGGTGTGGTAGTTCCGCCTTGTAGTCCGCAAACGGATCGATGCGGATATATTTCTTCTGCTGGCCGATGCCGATGAGTTTCCTAAGGAAGATGACCGCTACCTGAATAGTGGCAAGAGAAAGATTGCGCTCTGATTTAAGGTAGAAGTCCAGCCCCTCGATAAAACCATAGTCCAACAGAGAGTAGCGGATATCCTCCAGCCCTAAGCGTTCACGCAGATAGGACTTAATGAGCTGCGCTGCATAGATGTAATTAGCAAAGGTAGGCTTGGCAATCGTCAGTCCTACGCATGGACGCTTTTCCTCAATAAATAGTCGGGCTTCCTCCAAAAGAAAGCCTTTGGGATTGTCCTCTTCCATGAGTTCACGTTTCAACAACTCGGCAGTGATATAGCCACGTTGCCAAACTAATTCTTGATACTTCGCTTTGGCTTGTTCCTCTTTGCTTTGTAAATAGCGGTTGATTTCCTTTGTCTCTTCGCCTATACCCTTGCATCGTCCCTTATGGCTGTCCCAAAGTTCAGGAGCAATCTCCTTGCCCGTGCTGTATTGTACTTGTTCTCCGTCTATGGTGATGCGCCCCATAATCGGGCAGCTGCCGTTCTTTTTCTCTTTGGAGCGGTTGATATAAAAGAGTGTCTTGAATGTACTTCGTGCCATAATGTCAAAGTTTTAAGGTGAATGTATCTTGTATTCGCTGCTGTATCGCTTGCATATCCCGATGGATTCTTTCGGAGGAAACCGCTGCATATACCTGTGTTGTTCTCAGGTTGGTGTGTCCGAGCATACGGCTCACCGTTTCGATAGGAACGCCTGCCGAGAGCGTGATAAGCGAAGCAAAGGTATGGCGAGCCATGTGGAAGGTCAGCGGAGTCTCCATGCCGATGTTTCGTTGTATGTAGTGCATACCATTGAGGACAATGTCGGTGGTCGGCACGTCAAAGACAAAGCCTGCCCTTATCCCTCTATAACGATTCATGATAGTCAGCGCAGGGGGAAGCACCTGTACACGATACGGGGTCTTGGTCTTCATGCGTCTGCCCTTGATGCAGAGTTCGCCCTCTTCCAATAGGATGTTTTCCTCTCTGAGATTGCGCACGTCAGAGATAGCCAGTCCTGAAAAGCAGGAGAAGACGAACAAATCACGGACAATGCGGTAGTTTTCCCACTCAATCTCCAAGTCAATTATATTTTGTAGTTCGTCTTGCGTAATGCTTCTCGGTTCGCCCTTTGGTCGCTCGTAACTGTAGCCCAAGAACGGATAGAAGTCCAGCACACCTTTCTTCACCGCCATGCGGACGATGGTCTGCAAAGTAGACAAGGTACTCGATATGCTACTGCGTTTCAGCTTTCGGTCAATGGTGAGATAATACTCGAAGCCCTCGATAAATGCTTTGTCCAGCTGTGAGAGTGGAATATCACTTACCTTGTGCTTCTTCCGCACATACTCACGGAGCAGGGAGAGTTGGTAGGTACGGAGTTTGAACGTCTTTAAGGCTCGATCGATGCCTATGCGCTCCTTAGTCTGTGTGAGATACTCCCCGAAACTCTCCAAGAGCAGGGCTTGGCGGTGGACTTGCCCCTGATAGGCATCCCTCACGTCTGTGGCGGTAAAAGTTTCTTCCCTTTCATAGAGTTCGTGAAAGCGTGCGTGGATGAGTGCGGTGCATTCACCGAGTTTCTGATTGACGGACACCGCCATTGCACTCTTTCCAATGAGCCGTTGCTTACGGCTGTCCCAAAGAGCGAGCGGAGTCTTACACTTGGTGGAGAAGCCCGAATGGGTTCTGCCAACGGAGATGCGCCCAATGACAGGCACAAGTCCTTTCTTGTCGGTTCGTTTCGCCTGAACGAAGAACGATACTTTGAGTTTGTTTTCCTTCATTTTTCTGTCGTTTTTTCTAAATTTCCTTTGTTTGCAAAGGTACAGATGAACAAGTATTCCCAAGCGATGCAGAAAAATGAAAGATGATGAATAAAAACCTATGACACAATTGTTTACATTCAATTCGTAACCCCTTTTTGCTTTTTCACGGGTGGGTTACGATTTGGTAACGGAACTCCTGCCGTTTGATGCTCGTTTTCGCTTACCCTTAAAATAGTAAGAAAATGCTAAATGATACTATTTCAAATAGTTACATTCCTTTCTTTTCCCTCTGTTTCCCTTGATTCTTAACAACTGATTATGCCCGCAAGATGAGCCTTGATTTACGCATGATTGACGAAAATGCTTACTCAGATCATATCGACAACAAGGCGAGCCATTGTGCGAAGTTGCTCAACGACTATTACCAAAAGTACGATGCACAGAAAGGAACGCAGTTCGTGTTCTCTGATTTAGGTACTTACAAGCCTGGCGGAGAGTTCAACATCTATTCTGAAATCAAGAGAAAGTTGGTAGAGGATTATCATATTCCATCCTATGAAATACGCTTCATTCAGGAATGCAAGAATGAGAAAGCCAAGAAAGCGATGGTGGATGCGATGAACCGTGGCGACATCCGCATTATCTTCGGTTCTACATCCATGTTGGGCACAGGTGTGAACGCACAGCAGCGGGCAGTAGCGGTCCATCAACTTGACACGCCGTGGCGACCGTCAGACCTTGAGCAACGCAATGGGCGTGCCATCCGAAAAGGAAATCTTATCGCCAAGGAGTTTGCGGACAACAAGGTCGATGTCATCATCTATGCCGTAGAGCGTTCCTTGGATAGCTATAAGTTCAATCTGTTGCACAACAAACAGCTCTTTATCAACCAGCTAAAAACAAACACTTTGGGTAGCCGTACCATTGATGAGGGAAGTATGGACGAGGACAGCGGAATGAACTTCTCAGAATATGTAGCCGTACTTTCAGGCAACACCGACCTTTTGGAAAAAGCGAGGCTTGACAAGAAGATTACCACCTTGGAATCCGAGCGCAAGAACTTCCTCCGTGAGCGTGATGCAGCGACGGGCAAGCTGGCAGAGATTGAGAGTTCCGTGTCCTTCCATTCCGACAAGATTAAGGAAGCTAAAGCTGACTTGGCTTGCTTTGAGCAGCGTGTGGAACGGGACAAGGAGGGACTGCCCGTCAATAAACTGACAATCAAAGGTGTAGAGGACAGCACCGACATAAAGGTCATCGCCGCCCGTCTGCATGAGATAGAGGAAAAGGCTCGTACCAAGAGCGAGTACAACAAAATTGGCGAGGTTTACGGCTTTTCCATCATGGTCAAGACGGAGAGCACTTCCAAGGACTTGTTCGACTGCTCGGTGAACCGCTTCTTTGTCAAGGGACAGGAAAGCATCTACTATACCTATAATAACGGTAAGTTAGCGGCAGACCCGAAACTTGCCTGTGAGAACTTCGTAAATGCCTTGGAGCGTATCCCTAAGGTGATAGAGTCGCATGAGAAGGAAATGGCAAAGGCAGCAGTCAACAAAGACGTTTACACAAATATTGCCAACGGCTTATGGAAGAAAGAGGACGAACTGCGTGCGCTCAAGGGGGAGGCAGCGGAATTGGACAGAAAGATTGCGCTTACGCTTGCACCGCCGGAGGAGGAAAAAGAGGATATAGGGCAAGAGGCACAGCATGGTGCCATACAGCAAAGTAAATCAGTAGATGATATATCAGAATCCCGTTCTTATAAGAATTCATTCTCAAAAAACACAGACAACATACCTTTGCCCACATCTCCCAAGAACAATAGTCAGCAGAATGTATCCGATAACAATGACATTACGAGCAAAGTTATTATCTCAAAACCAAAGTGGAAGATGTAGAATGTCTTATTGTATCGAAAAGCGCCAAGTACTTGAAATAAAGTGTTTGACGCTTTTGAGAAACCGTATCAGAGAATTTGACTGATTCATTGTATCATTTCTATTCTGACAACAGAGCTGTCGTCATCTATCAATGTTGGAGGTGTCTGCTCTTTATGGTGAAAACAATGGGGAATATCATGAACTTTGTAATAGCCATCACTACAAAGCAGCAGAGAATCACCCATGTTCAATGGCAAACGTTGAACCTGAATAGGGTTTCTAAAACCTCTTCCCGCAATGCAAGTTGTCAGATAAGTGTCTGCTCCTTGCATAATGGTATCATCGTTTGTTAGTTGAGTTACTTCTCCTTGTTTGTCTCGATAGTATAGGCGCACATCTCCCAAAGATGTGTAGAAGAGCATAGCATCACTGATATATACAAGAAGTAAAGCCGCACCCATCTTGGATTTCTTCTCCTTGCAAAAAGCAGCCAAACGCTCATCTGCATATTTGATGCTTCTGAGGATATGTTCCGTACAATCAATTATATCGGTTTTTACAAAATATTCTAAGATAGCTTCGCAAACAATTTTTGAAGCACTTTCCGGCAACGACAAACCACCCATCCCATCTGCAAGTAGAATGAGTGTTGCTCCATTTGGCAATTCTCGTTGGAGAATGTAATCTCCATTTTCTTTACCAGCCGGAAAACTTAAGCTTTCAATCTGAATCTTCATCATGCAAAACTTTATCAAATACGGCAATCATTTTTTGAAATGCGAGGAGCAGTTTCTCATAAGAAAAAACACTGCTACTATCTATAACCTGTTGTATCAGCCTGCTATTTTCTCTTTTCTCTATCTCATTCCGCAGACATTGCTTATAGTGGGAAAGATGCTCTTTTGATAGAAATCCGACAATGTCATAAGCAAGCCAATAAGCTCCGACAACAATCTCATCAAAGTCTTCCCAATCATACACTTCTGCATGCAAGTTCCTATTCAAGTTAGCAATGAAATAGTTTTCCAGAATGAATGCCATATCTACGGCATCTTTATTCGTTTGAATATTCCTGTCTAACCAAGCATTGAACTTCAATACAAATAATCCATGCAACGATGCTATCTTGATGTCGAATTCATTGTCAATCGTTACGGTAATAGCATCACTCAGCACATCAGCAAACCCCTTAACGGACATAGCTATATCCTCCTCAGGAGGCCAGTATATGTATCCATCTTCTCTTTCTATATCTCCGTATGGTACTATGTCCATTTCGTAGTCGCCATCATAGAACCGTTGATACATCTGTCCGTCTTTTTGAAACCCTTGTGCTAATAATGCCCGCTTAATCTCTTCGAATGCATCCCAATCGGGAATGGCTATGGCGAGGTCTAAATCCCTCGTCTTTCTCCCTGAACTTATACCTACTAACTGCCGAATTAAAATATCTCGCGCAGTAGCCCCGATAACAAAGAAATCCTGCCCAATCTCAGCAAAACAATGACTGACTTTTCTTAGCAGTTCAACCAACAGGGGGTTGCCAATCTTCTTACTGGAAATCTGAAAGTTCATCTTTTAATAATTTATTTGCAGCTTCAATACAACGGCTGTCTCCGCTACTTACTAAATCGGCATATATCAAAATGCAGGGCATTACATCGCCTTTCCAAAACTTCTGATATACATAAATAACTCCTTCGGTAGTCCGTATTGCGCCGGTCTTCATCAGATTGGAGAAAGGTGTCTCTGTATAGAGTTCAAAAAGTTCCGGAGTAAGGTAACCATTCAATAAATTAGATGCACACTCTCCACCCCATAACATACCATTTGGCAATGCTATTTCTTCCCATTTTTCTTTTTGTTCTGGTGTGCGAAAATCCAGCTGCTTCAACAGCAACTTAGGCTTTAATATCTGATGATAGTTTTCCGACCATAAATCAAGCAAAAGACGACGTTTTTTCAGAACTCTTTTCTTCTGAGTTACGAGAATAAACTTACGGACTTTCAATTCATCAATCACATTTTTGACAGTACCTATCGAAACTCCACTATACTCCTTGATTTCCCGAAAAGATTTGCCCACATTCTCAGGAGCTTGCAAGAGATAAAAGATTACCTTCAGGCCTGCTTCTTGGAATATAGGATAGTTTTTATTGTTATTCACAGGGGCTTTCTCCCCTGTGTGAGAAAGGTGGAATATCACTTTCCTGCCCTTCGTGTACTGTATATTGTAGTTACCTGCCGTGTCAGCAAAGTTAAGTTCCATTTTACGCAAAGTTCCATAGACAGATGGCTGTACATATCTTGCAACCAATATGACAGGTTCCTTGTAAGTCCCCATACAGCTCTTTGATTTTTCTTCAATGCGCAGGATATTTGTTCCATTTATCTCATTTTCAACAAGGCATCGGAACTCTATGCCCATAATTCTGACGTATTGTTCCATCGAAGGCGTTTCCGGCTGAAGCGCATCGATTATGACACCTTGAGAATCCTCCCACTGTCTCCTTATCGCACTGACCGCCTGATCTATAATCTGTATTCCATACATATCTTGTTCAATATTTATAGTCGTTCAATAGGATTGAACGCTGCAAAGATAGTGAACAAAAATCAAACTGCAAATTTTTTCGTTCATTATTTAAGCTTGTTCAACAAAATTGAACAAGCTTAAATAATGAACGGATGCCTACCTTTTCCCTTGTTTCCGTAGCATTTCATCTATCTCTTTCCGAAGGAAAAGTAATCTGCCATTGGCTTTAAGATAAGGAATTTTTCCAGCCCAAACCAAGTGGTAGAGTATCTTAACTATTAAAGTTCTTCTCTATTTTCATCTTCCCACCGCTCGAAAAAATGTTTTGCACTTGTTGAGTTTACTTCTTCATCATCAATCCAGTCGTCTACTCCGACTTCCATCCTCGGATTCTCACTTGGAGAAGTTGCTGCCAGTACAGGTTCGCCCATTTCAAAAATCGTAATTTTTGGTGCTATATATTTCTTCTTTATCTGATTGTTTATTTCTATTTTTTTTGTTTCCATCTTTTTACATTTTAAGAATTAAAATTTAAATACAGGACGTATAAAACAGCCTCCCAGTGCAGTTCGGTGCCATTGTAAGTACTGCTTACCCTTAATATCATATAACCACAAAAATGATGAGTTTGAATTCTCGGAAACATTAATCCAATAACGGGATGGTTGCCAATCGTAATACGGTGGTAGGTATCCTATAAAACAATCATGATAAACCTCGTCTTCACCATACCGTTCTGTTGATTCCATAAAATCATTAAGTCTTCCATAGTCCCACGGTTGGGTTGTATAATGTGGTTTATTACTATATTTAGTACCGCCAAAAGCATCAAATATTAAATCAAAGTCTTTGAATCTTGGCACAAACCATTGGGCCCAAGATGGTGCTACTTTCTGATATTCAGAAAGGTATGTGTCTGCTTTCTCCAATTCCTCTATTAAAAACAAGTTAGTCCTGTCCGGGCTTTTTAGATTTCGCAAAGATATGGCAAGTCCATGTTTGCTATAAGGTGCAGGGCCGTTACCATTATCACTTATATATGCAATCATGGCAACGGGTTTCTCACCTGCATTGTCTGCTTCTTCACAAGTGGAGAAAATATTGCCAGCATCGGATATCACCCAACCAAGTTTAGGCTCTTGGAGTGTTGTATTTTGGTCTGGGTAGCCAATAAAGTCATCCGTAATGGTAATCGTGTATTTGTATCTTTTTCCTGCTTTCAAATCAGCTTTGAAAGGAAAATAAGTAATGCCATAACTATTGTAGGCGCCAACAACATATTGACCTGTGCTATGGTCATAAATTTTACATTTCACCCATGCATAGGAATAAACGTTTTGTGCGTCATTCTCACCAATAGCCTTATTAATGTCTGCAATACTAACGCCTGACTTGGGATTCCACGGTTGATGATTCAACGGAACTAAAAAAATGTCTTTGCTGGCATTAAGATATGATTTATCTGCTTTTTCAAAGTTGTCTATATCAAATGAATATTCGCCAAGTCCTAAATAATCCCTTGCCATGCGTGTTTGAACCGCCCCATTTCCCAGCATTGTAAACTCTGCTTCATGATACACCCCCTTTAAGCCGATTTGCTTGATGTCCATGATTTCAAGATTGTTTGACATATTGGAAATTCCAAACTTGATTTGTGAAAGGAGGTGATGGAATTGTAATTTTACGGTACCATGATTTGCTTGTTTATATTCATCTGATTCGAAAGCTGCCATATAATCCTCGTTTCCTCCCGAATATACACCAAGGCTTACCTCGTGGTTGCTCCATACATCTATTTCCGGTCTGCTTCCAAAATTATTGGGAGAGTTGACCGCAACAAAATGCAGGGATTCATTTTCCAACCATCTCTTTCTCTTATTCTCGTCTTTATATGAGAATTTGCCATTACCTTGATTGACTATTTCTACATTATCCATATATGGTTCTTCTTCTCCTGGGTCGTCAAGGAACGCATACACATAAAAGTTTTTCAACTTCTTGACATAGTTTTGAGAGTCAAACGCTGTACGCGTATGAGTTTGATTGGTCTCTGCAACAGAAAAGTTGATAAAGTCAGAAGGAGATGCTACATTGGATACAACTTGTTCTTCATCAGAACAAGATACCATTCCCAACAGGATAAAGACTAATAACACCACAGCAGGTGAATTTGATAATTTTCGTAATTTCATAAGTTTCTTTTTTATTGTTATTGAATTGTCATAACGATTAAAGTTTGATTGAGTGAAAGGGAAAGTTTGTTCTTCTTCATTCCTCCCGTTTTCGTACCATTTCATCTATCTCCTTACGTAAAAACAACAAACGTCCATTGGCCTTGAGATGAGGAATTTTCCCTGCCCACACCCAGTTGTAGATGGTCTTTTGTTCCACTTTGAGTATCTTGGACACATCTATGATAT
>NZ_QFFX01000081.1:0-9469 GCF_023522295.1 Prevotella sp. TCVGH
TTTTGTATAAAGGTTGTACATACGATGGTTTAAACTTAACGTTTTGAATACTACTAAGTTACTAAAAATCAATGATAAGTGCAACTTTTTATTCATGTTTATCAACTTAAATTAATTCCGCCAACGGGTAACTTGTATGTTTTCAATAGGTGGTCAACAAAAAGGAGATGTATAGGTTTCCTCCATGTTCATTTAGGGTATAAGCATTGTAGGCAAATGGCGGTGAGAGATGTTTATAGAAATCCCTGCTGTTTCAGGGTGTTTAAGAAATTTTCCGACATTGCCTCGTTGTCTTTTTGCGTATAGCGAAGGTCTGTAAATACTTGAGCCAAAGTCTCTTTATGATTCACTTCACAAAAGTGAATGTTTTTGGGTAAGTTTTCTTTCTGTTTGTAACTCTCGTCGATTCTTTTAGGAGTATAATCCTCAAAAGTTTCGTGATGAACAATTGCCGATAGTGGAAGACGGTCAGAAACAGCTGGCGATTCATCGGGCCAACCTAAGGTGATAGTCGCAATGGGCATCACTAATTTGGGTAACTTCAAAATGTCGATAATCTTTTCAGGGGAGTAAAGTGTTGTGCCTAAATAGCATAATCCCAACCCTTCCTCTTCTGCAAGTTGACAAAAAGTTTGGCAGAACAGCAGCGTGTCAGTCATGGCATTGAGGAAACTCAAAAAGTTGTTATAACCCGGTTGCGCATTTCTACATTCTGCCCATTTTGTGGTTCGCCTAAAGTCTGCACAAAATGTCAGCACAACTGGAGCCGATTCTACCATAGGTTGGTGAAAATGGACGGGTGAGAGTTTTCTTTTATTCTCGCTATTGCGTGTTATTACCACGGAATAAAGCTGCAAATTCCCCATGGTCTGGGTGTGTGTCGCTTCGGACAACAAACGATTGAGTAAGTCGTTGTCTACATCTCTGTTTTGGTAAACTCTAATACTTCTTCTGGTGTTGATGGTTTTCATATTTGATTATTTTTGTTTCTACAAAGTTATAAAGATTTTCTAAAAAGAAAACTTTACGAGCATAAAAAACAAGGGCTTTTCCATTTAAGACTCATATTTGAACCACGAAACGCAATAACAGTACAGCGAATATAAAGTTGCGACTATGCTGTATTCAATAAAAATAAATGCTGAATTTTCTTTACAAAGTGCCTTTCATAACTCGCGTATTTACAACCAACGTCACAGTTGGTTGTAAATACACGAGTTATGAGCGATGTTTGTAATTGATTGCTATTGAATATGTTATGCTTAAACCTCCTCTTTTCATCCCAAATTTTACAATTTTCTGACGACTAAAGCATTACTCTAAGCCCCTTATTTGCATGCTTTAATGACGTTGAAGTATGTGAATAGCACCTCTAAAAGATGTTTCCAAGGGTGTTAACTCAATGTTCCAGCTTCAAAAGACGTTTCGTTTGTTCAAATCAGCGTATTTTTGTCTACCTTTTGCCTATTAAATTTTTCTATTTTGAAGATTTTCAATGGTCGATTTTTGGTAAAATAATAGGACAAAAATAATTGATTCCTTTATCAAAAATGCAGAACGTTAAAAGATGCAGCTCTTTCATCGAGAGGGTATTTTTGTTATACCAAGTGAAAGAATATGGTTGACAATGATTGCAAGCCTTACGGTTCGTTTCATAGAGAATTAGGTTTGTTGTCAACACAAAATAAAAAAGATTGTTTTTTACAAGAAAAACCTTTCGTATATGGAAGTGGTATATAAAAAGCGTTCGAAATACTAAAAATGATTTTTTTATATCGAAAATAAATTGTAGTTTTGCACTCATAAGATTTCAAATACAGCAATTGTAAGAACATCAAACTAATACATTCTTTTTATCGTATAGCAATGGAACAAGCGAAAACTTACTCTTTCGAAGAAGCATACCAAGAGGCTCTTCAATATTTTTCGGGTGACGAATTAGCCGCAAGAGTTTGGGTGAACAAATATGCCATGAAAGATAGCTTTGGGCATATCTATGAGAAATCGCCTAAAGATATGCATTGGCGCATTGCCAACGAGATAGCACGGATTGAAAATAAATTTAAAAATCCGTTGAGTGCTCAAGAAGTTTTTGAGTTGTTAGACCATTTCAGGTACATTATTCCAGCAGGCAGTCCTATGACAGGAATTGGCAACGACCATAAGGTAGCCAGTTTGAGCAACTGCTTTGTTATCGGATTAGACGGTGATGCAGATTCCTATGGCGCTATTATGCGCATTGACGAGGAGCAGGTACAGCTGATGAAGCGAAGAGGTGGAGTGGGGCATGACTTGAGTCATATTCGCCCCAAAGGTTCACCTGTTAATAACTCTGCGCTTACCAGTACGGGACTGGTTCCTTTTATGGAGCGTTACAGTAATTCAACGCGCGAGGTAGCGCAAGACGGGCGCCGAGGCGCACTGATGCTCAGCGTGAGTATCAAGCACCCTGATAGTGAGGCTTTCATTGATGCAAAGATGACAGAAGGGAAAGTGACAGGTGCCAACGTCTCTGTGAAGATAGATGATGAGTTTATGCAAGCCGCTATAGACGACAAGCCTTATGTGCAACAGTTCCCAGTGGATAGCGACGAACCTTCCATGAAAAAGGAAATTGCAGCAAAGTCATTGTGGGAAAAAATTGTACACAATGCTTGGAAGAGTGCAGAACCTGGGGTGTTGTTTTGGGATACAATTCTACGTGAAAGCATTCCCGACTGCTATGCCGACTTAGGTTTCCGTACAGTGAGTACCAACCCCTGTGGAGAGATTCCTTTGTGTCCATACGATTCTTGCCGTTTGCTCAGCATCAACCTCTATTCTTATGTGGTAAATCCATTTACGAGCGATGCGTATTTTGACATGGAGAAGTTTTCAAAGCATGTACAAATTGCTCAACGACTGATGGATGACATTGTGGATTTAGAGTTAGAGAAGATTGACCGTATCTTGAAAAAAATCAAGATAGATCCGCAGAGCAAGGAAGTGAAGGAGACAGAAAGTCATCTTTGGGAGAAAATAAAACGTAAGAGCGGACAGGGACGCCGTACCGGTGTAGGCATCACTGCCGAAGGTGATATGCTTGCCGCTATGGGCTTGCGCTATGGCACCAAAGAAGCAACAGAATTCTCGGTTAATATTCATAAAACATTGGCATTGAATGCTTATCGTTCATCTGTCACCATGGCGCAAGAACGTGGTGCGTTCGAAGTGTTTGATGCCAAACGCGAGGCAAACAATCCTTTCTTACTTCGTATCAAAGAGGCCGACCCTCAGCTTTATAAAGATTTACAAAAGTATGGCCGTCGCAACATTGCGTGTCTTACCATTGCACCCACAGGAACAACGTCTTTGATGACACAAACTACCAGTGGCATTGAACCCGTGTTTATGCCCGTGTACAAGCGTCGTCGCAAGGTTAATCCGAGTGATACCGATGTGCATGTAGATTTTGTAGACGAGGTAGGAGATAGCTTTGAGGAATATATCGTTTATCACAAGAAATTCTTGGAATGGATGAAAGTGAATGGTATCGATACAACCAAGCGATATACTCAAGAGGAAATCGATCAGTTAGTGGAACAGTCACCTTATTATAAAGCTACTGCCAATGATGTCGACTGGTTGGAAAAGGTGAAGATGCAGGGAGCCATTCAAAAATGGGTAGATCATAGCATCAGCGTCACCGTGAACCTGCCCCATGATGTAGACGAAGCACTGGTGAACCGTCTCTATGTAGAAGCTTGGAAGAGCGGATGCAAAGGGTGTACCATCTATCGAGATGGATCCAGAGCAGGGGTGATGATTTCTGTGTCTAAGAAAGATACGAAGAAAGAACCTGCAGAACAAGCCAAAGATAATGACATGGAGGAGCGTGTGACGATGCCCTGCCAGCATCCTGAGGTTACAGAAGTTCGCCCAAAGGAGTTGGAATGCGATGTTGTACGTTTCCAAAACAATAAAGAGAAATGGGTAGCTTTCGTCGGATTGTTAGATGGTTATCCCTATGAAATATTTACTGGTTTGCAAGATGACGATGAGGGTATCGTGTTGCCAAAGTCAGTGACTAAAGGTAAAATAATCAAACAGAAGCAAGAAGATGGCCCCAGTCGTTACGACTTTCAATTTAAGAACAAGCGTGGCTATAAGACAACGGTCGAAGGATTGAGTGAGAAGTTCAATCCCGAGTATTGGAATTACGCTAAACTTATTAGCGGTGTGCTTCGTTATCGTATGCCTATTGACCACGTGATTAATTTAGTGGGTTCCTTACAGTTGAAAGACGAGAGTATCAACACGTGGAAAAATGGTGTGGAACGCGCCTTGAAAAAATATGTAGACGATGGTACTGAGGCGAAAGGGCGGAAGTGTCCTGTTTGCGGACATGAGACGTTGATTTACCAAGAGGGATGCCTCATCTGTAAGAATTGCGGTGCAAGTCGCTGTGGATAAAGAACCTTTATGAAGATACAATCGAGTTATATTTTCTTACGTAACCTGCGGTTTCATGCCTTCCACGGCATGTTACCGCAGGAATGTATTACAGGGAACGACTATTTGGTGAACGTTCGGATTAAGTTTCCACTCTCTGATGTTTTTCAGACCGATTGTATTGCCGATACCATTAGCTATGCCGATGCTTACGAGTGCATCCGTAGGGAGATGGAAAAACCGTCGCAACTATTGGAACATGTGGCAGGTAGGATAGGAAAGTGTTTGATAGATAGCTATCCCGTGATTGAGGAAGTAGACATAGAAATCATGAAGATCAATCCTCCCATGGGTGCTGATTGCGATGGTGCTGGCGTAGAATTGCATCTGACAAATGGAAAAAACTAAATAAAATAGCAACGTTTTCAGTGGAAAATGCTTATATTTGTCGCCTATGAATAAGAAGAGCCTGTTCTGTTTGTTCACGATGATGATGTTTGCAGTGAGTTGTATGGCTGCAAGCAAAAAGTTTACGCTCGTTATTGACCCTGGGCATGGAGGGAAAGATCATGGTGCCATCGGTGTTTATTCACGCGAGAAGGACCTTACTCTAAAGTTTGGATTGGCTTTTGGTAAGCTGGTTGAACAGCGATGCCCCGATGTTAAAGTCATCTATACTCGTAAAACAGATGTGTTTATCCCTTTAGTAACTCGTGCAGAGATTGCCAACAAGAATCATGCAGATTTGTTTATTTCAGTTCATATCAATGCCTTAGCTGGTGGACGTAAAGTGAGGGGAGTGCAAACATATACATTGGGGCAAGGTCAAAATACTGGTAGGAAAGGTATTATAAAGAATTTAGAAGTAGCAAAGCGAGAAAACTCGGTCATCCTACTTGAAGAGAATTACCAACAAACCTACCAAGGTTTCGATCCAACTTCTCCAGAGAGTAACATCATGTTTGAGTTTATTCAAGATGTGAATATGCAAAAGAGCGTAGAACTTGCCAAATATATGCAGCAACATATTTGTGCCGCAACTGGCTTAAAGGATATGGGTGCTCATCAAAACAATTTGGCGGTGTTGCGTCTTTCGTCTATGCCAGGATGCTTATTAGAACTGGGCTTTATCTCTACACCAGAAGAAGAGCTTTTTATGAATGCACCCCAAGTTGCCGACATGTATGCGAGAGGAATTTTTAATGCTTTTGCTCAATATAAAAATAGGTATTATGAGGGGTTGACAGTGCCGTATAAAGCGCCCAAAAAAGTGACGCCAACTGTTCCTGAAATTGTACCTCAGGTTTACAAACAAAAAGAAGAAACGAAGACTAAAAAAGCAAAAAGGAAGTCTGAACCTACTCCTGTTTTATCGAAGAAAGAGGAGAAAAAAGTAGAAGAGACCACCACTACCGACAGTCGACCAGTAACTGAAACATCCAAGCCTGAAGTCATTGCAGAAAGTCGTGATGATATTCCAGCGCCAGTGAACCCTGATGTTCCTATATTCAAAGTACAAATTTTGAGCAGTAGCAGAAAAATAGCACTCAATGATGAGGCTTTGAAAGGACTCAAGGGGTGTGAGTGGTATCAAGAAGGTACTCTGTGGAAGTACACCTTTGGTTCGTCTACCAATTATAATGAAATACGTAAGTTGCAAAAAGAGTTGACCAATCGTTTTCCCGATGCTTTTATCATCGCCTTCAAGAATGGACAACGCACCAATGTAAACGAAGCCATTCAAACCTTTTTACAACTTAAAAAGAAATAAACAACATGAGAAATCATATACAAGAAATTAAGATTGCACTCGTAGCCGTCGCAGGATTGGTTGCTTTGTTCTTTGGCATGAAGTTCTTAAAAGGTTCGAACTTGTTATCGAGCAGTGACACCTACTATTTCGTTTTTAATGATATCAGTGGGCTTACCGAGTCAAGTCCAATTTTTGCCGCGGGCTATCAAGTGGGGCGTATCAAGAAAATTTATTTTGATTACAGTCATATAGAAAAAATAAAGGTCTTGGCGGAAGTCGATCGAAAAATGAAAATTCCATTGGGGAGTACTGCTTCAATTAGTAGTGACGTATTAGGAAATATCAAAGTAACGCTGAATATCGCACCACATCGGGGACAATATGTACAGCCGGGTGGAGTGATTTCAGGCTCTATAGATACAGGTACGGTAGGTAAAATGACCGAGATGGTACCAACCATCAAGCAAATATTGCCAAAGTTAGACTCGGTGATGTTTCATCTTAACGCTTTGTTGGCTGATCCTGCTCTTGCACATTCTATCCATAATATCGATGAGATAACTAACAATTTATCAACTTCGTCAAAACAGCTTCATATTTTGCTTACCAATGTAAATAGGGAAGTGCCAGGTATAGTGTCCAAAACGAATCTCGTCTTAGCGAACACTGAGCAATTCACTGACAATTTAAGGAAGATTGATGTCGCTTCAACCATGACAAAAGTGGATGAGGCGATGGCAGATGTACAGGAATTTACTGCTAAAATAAATAATAATTCGGGTACTTTTGGGCTCTTGTTAAAAGATCCCACCCTTTATTATAATCTCAACCAGACGATGAAGAATATTGATTCTTTAGCAGTTAATCTAAGACAACAACCTAAGAGATACGTTCATTTTTCGCTCTTTGGACGAAAGAATAAGTAATTTTTAGATGGATTTCAGTAAATGATATGATGAACATCTTTGAATCAAAATTGCATTTGACTCAAAGATGTTTAATTATAAAGTGTCTAAATAGGTAAACTTTTGTTTCACATTTTCAGAAAGGTTGTAAAGTCTTCTTTTTAACAGTCTTATGGAATGTTACAAGAATGTTTCACTCTTCAAGTAGTTATCTTTATCTAAAAGCATTTAAGTTATTTGTAATCAAACCATTATGAACGGTTTTGTTTGTGAGCGATGTTATTTTTCCTCAAAATGTCTTAAAGTGCGTTGTTTGTGTTAGTTACGACATTTTGGTGACATTGTGATAAAATTGTCATTTGTTTATTCAAATTTTCTTTTATAATTTTGCAGTCAATTGGCATTGAGGTTGATCGAAAGACATACCTAAAATACGATATGATTAAATGAATGTAAGTCCTAACGAAGCTTGGGACAAGACCCTTACGCTTATCCGTGAGAATGTCTCTGAGCAGCAATATAATACATGGTTCAAGCCTATAGTGTACGAGTCGTTTGAAGAATCGACTCGAACTCTTTTGGTACAAGTACCCAGCCCCTTTGTGTATGAGTATTTGGAAGAAAATTATATAGACTTGCTAAGTAAAGTATTGCGTCGTACATTCTGTGACCAAATAAGGTTAAAATATCGAATCGTTACCGATCAAGAGCATCATCTCACGCAAGATGTAGAGGCAGAGCAAACTGATTTGTCTGTGAAAACGCAGTTGGCGAAAACACGTGTCAACGAGTCTCCCACAGCTTTAGATGCAGCACAGCCGCAACAACTGGATCCAAATTTGAATCCTCATCAAACTTTTAATAATTATATTGAAGGTGATAGTAATAAGTTGCCCCGCTCTGTAGGACTTTCTATTGCAGAACATCCTCGAAAAACTCAGTTTAATCCTATGTTCGTTTACGGACCTTCGGGTTGTGGTAAGACGCATTTGATTAATGCAATAGGTATGCGGACGAAGCAACTCTATGCTCAAAAAAGGGTGTTATATGTCAGTGCTCGTCTGTTTCAGGTGCAGTACACCAATGCTGTGCTGCAAAACTCGATTAACGACTTCATTAATTTTTATCAAACCATTGATTTGTTAATCGTTGATGATATTCAGGAATGGATGACCGCTACAAAGACACAAGACACTTTCTTTCATATCTTTAATCATCTTTTCCGTAATGGTAAACGTATCATCTTAGCCAGTGATAGACCGCCTGTAGATTTGAAAGGAATGAACGAACGCTTACTGACTCGTTTTTCCTGTGGGTTAATAGCTGAGTTAGAGAAGCCCAATGTTCAGCTTTGCATTGATATCTTGAACAGCAAGATACGCAAAGATGGTTTGCAAATTCCAGAAGATGTAGTCCAGTTTATTGCTGAAACGGCAAATGGGAGCGTTAGAGATTTAGAGGGTGTGATAAACTCTTTACTTGCTTACTCTGTCGTGTATAATAGTACGGTAGATATGAGACTGGCACAAAGAGTAATTCAACGTGCAGTGAAGATTGATGACAAACCGCTCACCATTGATGAGATATTAGAAAAAGTTTGCAATCACTTCAACGTATCCGTATCGGCAGTCAATGGTAGGAGCCGTAAGCAGGATTTGGTGACCGCACGACAAGTCTCCATGTATTTGGCGCAGAAATATACTAAGATGCCAGCTTCCAGAATAGGTAAACTTGTAGGTGGCAGAGATCATTCTACTGTTATTCACAGTTGCTCTCGAATAGAGCAGCGTTTACAAGTCGACTCCATGTTCTCCAACGAATTAATGAGCATTGAAAACTCTTTTAAGTTGAAAAACTAAAAGGTTGCAAGGCTTCATTATCTTTTAGGTCTTTATTGTAATGCCTGTCGCTGCGATTGTTGAAATGAAATATCAGTTTTATTATGAGCGTTGATAACATATTAAGTAGGATATTAGAAGTCGAACACGGATTTCAACATATCCTTGACGGAGCTGATGAAATCCTTTCAACACACGCAAAGGAAAAATGTTTTGAAGTTGCACTCACGTTGTTTGAACATGAAGCCTATCAAGCTCGAATGTTAGCAACAACTATATTGGGCAGACTGGCAACAGAGGATAATAGCGCTCTTCGTTTTCTGAAAGAGCGAATAAGCACCGACGAGAATTGGCGTGTGCAGGAAATGCTTGCAAAGGCTTTCGATGAAGTCTGCAAACACAGAGGGTATGAAGCTTCTTTACCTCTCATAGAAGAATGGCTGAATGATAACAATCCGAATGTTAGGGTCAGTCGTAAAACCCAGTTGCACCCCTCCTCTCATGCACATAATTTCATAAGCCTGTAAAGGAAGAAAGGAATA
>NZ_QFFX01000082.1:0-9058 GCF_023522295.1 Prevotella sp. TCVGH
AAGGAGTGAGTCTCTCAGATTTAATTTGTATCTTCGCCATGTCTATCGTCGGATTCTCTTGTTTTTTTGCAACACTACGATAAGTGAAAATTCTGACATGGCAAAAATCCTGAGCAACTTTTTGTTGCTCAGGCACTTAAAAAGTTTAATTTATAATAGTGTTGCGGAATTAAGGAATATGAAAAAAACACTACTAATCACTTACATTTTTTGCATGATAGTTGCCACTGGGCATGCCTGCACGGCCGCGGTAATAACGGGCAAAGCCACCAAAGACGGTCGGCCTATGATATGGAAAGTGCGTGATACAGACGCCCTACAAAACTGCATGCGTTTTTTCAAAGGACAGAAATATGACTTTATTGGCGTTGTAGATTGCCAACCTCGATCAAAAGAAGAAGTGTGGTTGGGAACAAACACGGCTGGATTTTCAATTATAAACACACAATCATTCAATCTTGAGAAAACGGTTAACGGTATAGAGCCGGGTGGGAAAAATGGCGAGTTCATGTACAAAACGCTTAGCGTTTGCGCCACCGTACAAGACCTAAGACACTATCTTGATACCACTAAACTCGTAGGACTGTGCGCCAACTTTGGTGTAATCGATGCTGAGGGTGGAGCCGTGTGGGTGGAAGTTAGCACGCGAAGTTATCATTTTTTTGACGTAAACGACCCCAAAATAGCACCCAACGGATATGCCGTGAGAACAAATTTCAGTTTCACAGGAGAGCCCAACGAGGGGTTGGGATACGTGCGTTATAAAACTGCCGATGATGCTTTAAGCCAAGCCGCAAAAGCCAAAGCTATCACCCCCGACTGGATATTCGAACATTTAGACCGCTCTTTCCTTAACCCCAAACTTGGCATAGACCTACACGATGGCACCCATAACATTCCCAACACATCCGGATGGTTTGTTGACCACGATTTCATCTCAAGAGTGGGAACAGCTTGCTCAGGTGTTATCGAAGGGGTAAAACCGCACGAGAACCCTGAGCTAACAACCATGTGGACCGTCATTGGCTATCCTCCTGTGAGCACAGCGTTTCCCTTTTGGGTTAAAAACGCGGATAAATTGCTACCAGTTTTATACACGATCGGGGCAGGCCAGAAAGTGACCGTTTTCGGAAAGAAAGTGGACACGCTAAAAGATCGGGTTTATTCCTATCACCAAGGAATTGGTTCTGACAGATATTTCAATTGGGAAGCGCTCTACAACAAACAGGGCGATGGAATTATGCAAAAATTGAAACCTGTTGAGAAAGAAATTTTCAACAAGACCAACGCCGTGTCCATGAAATGGTATGAGAACGGTAAAGTTAACACAAAAGAGCTCGAATCTTTATACCTTACGCTAACCAATTATGTCACATCAAGTTACAAGCATCTGTTCGATTTGTAACACACGACTGCTTGATGTATGACAAATAAGAAACGGATTGAAAATTTACAATTATTACTATCCGCTAAACATAGAAATCCTCATTCCAACTCATTGAGACACAATAGTTCGGATGACAGCATGTCAGTGACTTACCCAAAAGTTTAGCGGACAGTAATATAAAATAATCGTGACCAAACTGCTCGCCTTGCTTCAGTCGCTGTTTATCGAGAACATAACCTTTTGTGATAAACGAATTTAGCACTTTTGTGGCCCACTTCCTAAAATAGGTAGCTTGCTCTGAGTTGACCCGATACCCCACTGCGATAATGGCGTCCAATGGATAAAATGCCACTTCTCGTGTTACTTGGCGAGTGCCTTCGTTTTGAACTATTCGGAATTTCCGAATAATTGCATCTTCCGATAGCTCTCCCGTATTGAAGATACTTTTTAGATGTTCGTTGATGGTACTCACGCTCACATTGAACAACTCTGCCATGCGTTTTTGAGTAAGCCAAAAAGTTCCATCTTCGTAGCGTACTTGAATGCTTACGTCGCCATTGTCGCTCGTGTATAATATCAGGTTGCTCTCCATGATTGGTTTTCTAACCCCTTTGTCTACCTATTTTCCCATTTCGAATCCCATGCGGATGCCATCATAGTTTTTGCTAATCTTGCCGATGGTTTCCAGCTTGCTGTTACCGCTGATGCTGGCGATTGCCTGAAACAGAGTGAGCAGCTTTTTCGATTCCATGAGAAAGCTCATGCCTTTTGGCGTGCGCTTGACGTAACAAGGAAGCGTAATCAGGAGCGTCTGCAAATCCAGTTTGCATTCGTCCGCATGATAAATGTACGAGCCTTGAAAGGTCTTGCCAGCCAACTGAATGGTGAAGGTCTTGTCCTTGTTTAACTGAAGAGTGGTGTTGCTTGCATTGAATCCAACGCTTTGGTACGGTGCTTTCAGCTTCTCCTTGGCTTGTGTGGCTGCCACTTCGCCTCCGGCTTTCGCCAAAGCGTTCTTGCTGGTGAACGCTACACCCGGTTGAGTGTAGTGCCACGAGCCATAAAGCTGGGCTTCGGTTGGCTTGTCCAGACCAATGACGCTGTTGAAGGCATTGCCCAAGGCATCGCCATTGGTCACGGCGCTGAGTATTTGACCAAACGTGCTTGTTTCTTTCTTTTGAGTCTGTGTGGTATTTGTTTGCAAGCTGCCACAGCTCATCAATGCCGCACAAGATAGGGCGACGAGTTTCAAATGGATAGTTTTCATTGTTTTTACTCCCGACTGCCAAATATTCGCAACAAATGCAAGAACAGGTTGATAAAATCAAGATACAATGACAGTGCGCCCATGAGTGCAATCTTCTGTGCGCCTTCGCCCATGTCTGTTTGTAAGGCAAGCATTTGCTTAATCTTCTGAGTGTCATAGGCGGTCAGACCTACGAATATCAAAACACCGATGTAACTTACTATCAAGTCAAAGCCACTACTCTTCACGAAGAAGATATTTACCACGCTGGCAATGATAAGCCCAATCAGTGCCATGAGTAGCAACTTTCCTAATGAGGTAAGGTCACGCTTGGTAAAATATCCATAGGCTGCCATGACTCCAAAAGTGCCTGCCGTGATGAAGAACACGCTGGCTATCGATGTAAGGGTGTACACCATAAAGATGAGTGACAAGGTGGCACCATTGAGTACCGAATAAAGCACAAACAACAGGGTGGCTGTCGTCAGCGAGAGTCGGTTGATGGCTGCGGATACCGTTAACACTAATGCCAGTTCGGCAATAATCAGTCCCCACAAAATGGCAGGCTTCTGTACCAGCCACATCATAATATTGGGCGATGATGCCACTCCGTATGCCGTTATGCCAGTGATGACCAAAGCCAATGTCATCCATACATATACTTTGCGCATCAGGGCAGGGAAAGCCAATGACAACGAACCTTCCTTTTCTCTAATTAGTTTTTCTAACTCTTTTACTTCCATAAATAATTTACTTCTTGAATTTTTTGCTAAGATAAATGATTTATGACAAACATGCAAACGCCATGCCATTTTTCCGTTAAAAACTACAATAATTAACAATCTTAGCCCTCGTTGTCCACAATTATTCTTATATTTGTAGGCATAGAGATACCTTACAAAAATGATGAGGTCTATGCAACGGACACGATGAGCACTGTTAGTGAGAATTACTGGTGGACTGTTGCTTGCATTTAGACAAACCGCTCAATTCTTAATGAGATGAAGACAGAAATCGAAAAGATGCGCTCAGAGGAGTTATATTCCTTTACTGACCCAGAAATTGCTGCCAGTCTTGCGCATGCCAAAGAACTGTGTCGCCAATTGCAAACCATGACGATGGACGATGACCGTTATCGTGAAATCATAGAGGAACTTGTTCCTGGCATTCCTTCGTCTTCAGCCATCTGTCCTCCCTTTCATTGCGACCATGGGCATGGCATTGTGATGGGTGAGCATACGTTTCTCAATTATAACTGTACTATCTTGGACGGTGCTTATGTGCGCATTGGGCATCATGTCCTTATAGGTCCCAATTGTCAGCTGTACACGCCGCAGCATCCCATGAACTACTTGGAGCGTCGCTTGCCGCAAGAAACCTCTTATCCTATCAGTATTGGTGATGATACATGGTTGGGTGGAGGCGTCATTGTGTGTCCGGGTGTCCATATTGGTAGGCGATGTATCATCGGAGCGGGTTCGGTGGTAGTGCATGATATACCTGATGACTGTTTGGCAGTGGGCAATCCTGCTGTTATAAAAAAGCGTCTGCGGTAAAACTTCTCCGCTCGGGTGTCATCCGATTTACAGTTGCGTCTCTTTTTATTCCTCAAGAGAGACAGATATTGGAACCTTTGTTGTTTAGTCTTCGGTTTCTAAGTCCAATGTGCCCTGAATGTTCATCATGTATTTCCAGCCACCCACGTCAAATTTAACGTAATCGAGGATAAGGCTTTCTTGTTCTTTGGGTGTCAGATTGTCGTGCATTACAATTTCTTTGATTACTTCTTTCCATAAATTGCACAGCACACGGAGAAAATGAGGTGATATTTGGTCGTTAATGTATGGATATTGCTGCTTCATTCGTTTGATGTAGTTCATTCCGTCAAAACTTTGTTGTTCTATCATCTTGTCAATGGCATGATGAAGTGAGGTGTTGGCAGCCTCGTTCAGCAAAAGTTTTAATTCGTTACGATAGGGAACAACTAACGATGTGACCAATTCTTTCATACTTTCCAAGTATGAGTCGTATCTGAATATGTCCAATGAGGCGTATGATGACTGGTTGGCATTTTGCCGATAGGTTTCAAAGGCTTTTAATAAGGGGTGTATGACACACCTGAACAAATGGTCTTTGCTTTTGAAATAATGATATATGTTGCCAACCGCAATGCCCGAAAGTGATGCAATGCGCTGCATAGATGTGTTTTTCACTCCATTCGCAATAAACTCTTGTCGGGCAACAGCGATGATTCGTTCTTTGATTTCGTCTTTTTGTGTCTGCATGTTGAGCGTATTTTATACTGCGAAAAAGTTTGAGTCTGTTCTTTTGGAATTCTGAAGCAGAAGCAACGAACAGACTCAATCTTCTATTTTTCTTTATTTAGCAAAACTATAAAAGAAACTCGGATTACCCATTACTTCAAATACAGGACCTTTTACTTCCTTTGTTTCTGGATTGTAGGTGTAAAAGCCATTTGCTTTTTTGTTGGCACTCCCAAATACAATTAAATTTTTGTGTTTACCAATGGCAGTTCCTTGAGGGTTGCCAACCTCCATGCCCTCTATCTTGGTAATACTTTTTTTGTATAAATCTATCTCCACGGGTACGTTGGTCATTGATAGATAAGGATTACTCATGGCGTTAGGATCTAAGCCATAGGCATTTAGATAAGCGTATAGTTTGCCTTTACCTCCATAGAGCATGGTTGCAGCAAATTCACCCTTCTTGACCGATAAGCCTTTTACTTCTGTTTGATCGAACCGAATGCAGTATGTGGGGTCTATCTCTTCGCTTCCGTTCTTAATGCGGGCAATACCTCCAGGATGTTGAGGCATAAAACCAAATGCCCCAATGCAGTTGATGTATATGTCTTTGTTCTCATCCATGAAGATAGAATTGGCGTCTATGGGGCGTGTTGCAAAACTCATGCCTAATGATGTGTTGGTAATGTGCTTTTTTACTTGGTCTGTCTTGGTGTCAATCATGGCAAGCTCTATGGTGTTGGAGGTTGGCATCCACTGTGCATTAAACTGATTTAGCCCAACAAACAACATGCCGTCTCGGATAATCATGGCAGCTGGGGCTACCTTGGTGTCTTTGTGTGCTAAAGAGTTAAGGTCTATCTCTGTCAGTTTCTTCATGGTTTTCGGATTAAATACCATGATTTTTCCCAAACCATTAAAACTAACATAAGCCTTTTCTTTATTCAGTTCTACCACATTACTGGCAGCAGCTCCTGCAGGGATGGACAGTGTGCCTTTTTGTACAAAGTTGCCTTGCGCATCAATGTTGTATCGGGTAATCTCTGCCTTGGAGTTCCCCATATAATCGGGGAAGGAATATAGATTACCACTTGGTGTGATGATAGGTGTTGAACCAAATCCTGTGGGTGTGGCGTTTTTGTTGTTGTACTTCCCGGGCGTCATGTCGGCAAGTGCTTGCATGTACACGCTGCCGTTGGTGCCTTCGGGGTTGGTAACTCCTGTCGCAAAAACAATGCCTTGGAAGGCATTGGCACCAGTATTTTTCTTTGATTGGGGCGTAGCGTTGTCGTCGCTACCACACGATGCAGCCAGTACGGAAAGAGCAATGGCTGACAATAACATCTTGATTTTCATACGTTTTTTTTTGTTTTAATGATATAATTGATGAATTGATACTATAAATCTCACTTTAATAAATATCTTACTTTGAAAGCAACAGACCGTCCAGGCAAAGGACAATTCAAATCGGATACGACGCGGCGGTTGGCTATATTCTTAACCTTTAGCGTAAAGCTCCATGTACTGTTCTGTAATGTGTGTTCTATTGCTGCATCTACTATCATGGAGGTGGGTATTTTGCGCTCTTGATATTTGCTCATCTCAAAATCGTAGTAATATTGGTGTATATATGAGGCGTCAACCATGATGCGGGTATTCTGTCCTCGACCGCCAAAAATATTCTCCTGATGATATTCCAGCCCTCCATTAGCCATGAAGTAAGGTACATTTGGAATACGCATGTTGTAGGTGGGGTTTTCCACCACTGTTCCAGGAACCATCTTTCGCTTGTCACGTAAGTCTTGGTATGTGGTGTTGGCATATAGATAGAGCATGGGCAACACGTCTCCTTTGGCTTCTAACTCTATTCCCATGGTTTGCACTTCGCCAAAGTTCCTATATCGAGCCATGGTAGGTATCATGTCGGGTGTGAAACGTATCATGTCTTTTAAAGTGTTGTAAAAGCTGTTTAACTCCATTTCTATCATTCCACCATCTTTTAATGCTTTGTGATAGAGCAAGCCAATATTATATCCTGTCGTGCGCTCGGGTTTTAGAGCTGGCGAAGGTAATATGGAATAGCCGTTGCCAATAAGCTCCTCGGTAGACGGTATGCGCACTTCTGAGTTGAACGATGCCTTGACCAACAGTTCGTCGGAGAACTTCCAGCGCATGGCGTTGCTAAAACCAGCAAAGTTTTTTGAACTGCTGACGGGCTTTGGCTCACTAATAGAGTAAGTGGAAATACTCCGTGAGTCGGAACTATATATAAAGTCTTTTATCGTGAATGCGTTTTGAAATCTGCCATTAAAGAGTGTCAAGTCGTACGATAGTCCTATAGTAGTAGATGTCATTCTGCTATGAAAGTTGGCATTGAATCCTAAAGCCTTATCCATAAGCGAGTCGGAGGGAAACATATTCGTATTGTTGGCACATACATTGAGGTTGAGGCTGTGGTGTTCATTGATGAGATAATTTAGGTTGAGCTTGCCGCTCCAATCATACGACTTGTTATCGCCATCGCTTGGATGGCTGCCTTGCTCACCACCAAAAGGCGATACGGCAGGCAGTTGGTTGCCATCCCAGTCGTAGCGACACTTGGCTTTATCTGTCATTCCATATCGTCCGTACGAGAGTAGTGTCTCAAAAGTTAGGTCTAAGCCTGGTGCAAAAAAGTTCTCTTTTTGCAGTTTCAGCGCAGTCATGAGGTTTTGTGACTTATTGAAAGCCTCACGAATATATTGGTCAATACCTTGTATCTCTTGTCGGGTGTGGGTAAATATCAGTTCCCATTTTAGTTCGTCAAACCACCATTTGGTGGCTTTCACAGATGCGCCACCAATAATCTTGGAAAATTTGTCATGGGTGCGCTTTACGGTTCTTCCATCCAAATGGTCTAAAACCATGTCGTAATCGTTGTCCGAATGGGTGTACACTCCACCAATGCCAAACTGCAGTCCTGTGCGTTGGTTGGTACGCTTCAGAACAGTAGATAATTGGTGAGTGTTGAACGAGCTTATCTCGTACGATGCGTCGAAGTAAAGGGGAGGATACTCTTTGGTTACTACGTTTACGGCTCCACCTAATGCAGAACCACCAAACTTGTAGGGAACAATACCTTTATATATCTCAATACGTTCTATCATTGAGGTAGGAATGTCATTGAGTGCCACAAAATTATTCACTCCTCCTAAGGGGCTTTCGTCAACAAACATGCCCATGCGCTTGCCTTCCAGCCCTCGTATTGATATGCGTGACGCACTTCCCATGCCACCTGTGTCGCGTACTGTTACCCCTACGGTGCGAGCCAGTACGTCATTGATATTCGTGGCAGTTCCCTCTAATTGTCGTTTACCTATGACCGATACGGGCAAAGCCGACTGCTTTAGTTGTCTTATCTTATTTTTGCCCAAGATAGTTACACCTTGTAGTGTGTTACTGTTTGCATGTAGAGCTATGTTGATGCAAATGCTGTCTTGTTTGTTGACAAATAAATCTACATTGATCTTTTTTGTTTTATAGCCGACGTAAGACACCTGTATGGTAAACTTTCCTTCTTCGCTGATGGGCAGAACATATCTACCTTCTTCGTTGCTGGTGGCACGCTTTTCCGTTCCGATGATTTCAATACTGGCACCACTCAATGGAATATGTCGCTGCTCATCGGTAACATATCCATGCAGTATGGTTGTGCCATGTGTTTGTGCGTTAGCGTTGTAACTTGTGGTGTGGAGCAAGCATAGTATGTAAAAGATACGTAGCAGGCATAAAGAATGTGTTGATAGGCGTTCCATGTTTCGCTTTTTTTGTTTTTGAGGAGTTTTGAATAATGAATGAAATTCAAAATTATTCACAAAAAAAAGATGCACCAACTTAAAGTCGATGCATCTACATATAAATTTTCTACAAAAATATCTATCTTTCTTTCGTTTCCTTGTCATTGAAATATTTTTTTGTTGGCGGCAAAGGTACTGCATATAAAATAAATTTGCAATACTCATTTGTAGGTATCTTGAACCATGATGTTTTTTCGATGAGAAGCAAAAGGATTTCTCTCCTTAAATAACAAGAGACAAATATCGCTTTTGTCCTCTTTTTTTACCATAAAAAAGGGGTCGTCATGGGGTTGTTTTTTCGTTGGAAATGAATCGTTCGTTGAAC
>NZ_QFFX01000083.1:0-8937 GCF_023522295.1 Prevotella sp. TCVGH
TAAACCCCGAAGTCCAATTTTACTGGGCTTCGGGGAGGATATTTATGCTCTTTTGAGTTTTACCGGACAGCAATAATTTTTATTGAATACATTGAATGATGAGAACACCACGAACACAGTTAAACACGGAATGCACAGCATTCACTTTCAAGCAGCAAAACGTCTTGTGCGTAAACGTTTCGTTAGCTGATATTGCAAGACGTCAGTTTGTACCCACAAACTGCCCTTGCTCCCCTCGTCAGACTATCGGGGAGATAAAACCGTAATCACTCCGTTCTCATCGGTCAGTATTTAGGAATTAAGAGGTAATAAATCATCTACAATGATAAACTTTCAAGGAAACTTATATGAGCAGATACAAGGGAAAAGCTGCCCGATGGCAGCAACAGAATAAAGAAGAACAGCGGATGAACAAAACGGAGTTCATCAAGATAAGATGCATCTTAGAGGAGAAGCATAGTATCAAATCAAAAGCGGAAAGTACAGGGCGGAAGTACTCAGAGTACTGCCGTGAGATACTCCTTAACGGAGAAGTAACAGCCGTTCCCAAGATGACAGACAATGAGAGAGAAGCCATTGCCATTCTCCAGCATACTGGAAGGTTCTACGGGCAGATTTCCAATCTCATCAAAGTCAAGGATGAAAGGTGGCTACTCATCACTAAGAACCTCTCGCTATGTGCCAAAGAAGCATTTAAGCGGTTTTACGACCCGCATTTTCGTGTGGACGATGAGGTATATAAGGTCTTAAATCTAACAAGAAATGATAGGAAAATGTAAGGCGATAGCACACGGCAGCACGGCTCTGGACTATATCTTCAGAGAGGGCAAGCTCGACTATCGGCTTGCCTTCCACAATCTTTGCAGCAGGGAGCCAAAGACAATCTATGAGGAAATGAAAGTGGTCAGTGACTACAACAGCCGTTGCAGGAACAAGTTTCTCCGCATTGAAATAGGCATTGCACCTCAGGACGAGAAAAAGCTGCCTGTGTCCGAACTCATGTGGATAGCCCATCTGTTTGCCAAGCGAATGGGACTTGACAACCACCAATGGGTGGCAGTAACGCACAAGGACACCGACAACACACACATTCACATCATCGCCAACCGCATCAGTCTGTATGGAGAAGTCTATGATACTACCTTTGTGAGCAATAGGGCAGCAAAAGTGGCGGAGAAAATAAGCAGAGAGAAAGGCTTGACCATTGCAAAGGAGGTCAAGGCAGAAAAGAAATATCAAAAGACAAAAGCAAGTCCAACGAGAGAGCAAACCAAGAAAGAGGTGCAGCAAATCTGTTATGCCCTGCTTGACAAGTACAAAGGAACAGGCGTCACGGGGCATTCCATGTTCCTTTATGAATTGAACAAAAACGGCATTACCATAGAGCGTATGAAGAACAAGCAGAGCAAGGTATATGGCTTGAAGTTCTCATACGCAGGGCAATCCTTCAAGGCTTCCGAAATCGGCAGGGAGTTCGGCTACCATTCCTTGCAGAAGAACTTTGAAACAACCAACAAGGAAGAATCAAGGAAACCACATCTAACAGTACAAGAGCCTACAGAAAAGAAAGAACAATCTGATACAGGCTACCAACTTGTACCTCCAAGCCGCTCCTCTATCTCACGAGACAATGATACCTCACAAGTGCAGAATCCCATTGGTGCAGTGGCAGACACCATCGTTAGTGCAGTCGATAATGTGGTGGAAGGGTTGGGCGATTTGATTACACCTACTACGCAAGGCAATGACTATGCCGAAGCTGCATGGCAGCGCAAACTCAGATACCAAGCTAACAGAAAGAAGAAACGTGGAAGGGGATTATAACTCACGCCTGAACAAAATGCAGAAAGAAGAATATCTCATTAAAAATGCTTGTTATTCGGTAACAAAGTATTATCTTTGCAAACGGAATAACAAGCGTTCTTTGTTAGGCAGAAAACAGCGAAGCCAGGTAGCTCGCTCGTTTCTAAATCGTTACCAGTTTAGTCTTATAAACAAGGTAACTTATTTATTTTCAATCAGTTGTAGTTTAAGAATTATCTTAGCCTACTATTTGCATGCTTTAATGCTTCTGAAGCATGTGAATAACACCTCTAATACATGTTTCCAAGGGCATAAAACTAATGTTCTGACACTTGGAGACGTTGATTTTGTTAAAATCAGCCCATTTTTGTAGTTCGCTTGCCTATTATTTTTTTCTATTTTGAAGATTTTAGATGGTCGATTTTTGGTAAAATTATAGGACAAAATTATAATTTTGAAAACGGTGCAGTTCTTTCATTGAAGGTACGTTATTGTTACAGCTAATGAACGCAATCCATATGGTTCGTGCATAGAGTTAGATTTGTAGTTGAAACAAAAGAAGAAAGGTTGTTTTTCACCATCAACAACCTTTCTTCTATAAAAGAGCCGTGACCAGTATATCCTGAGACGAACGGTCTGTAGACTTTCAATTTGTTTAATCAAACAGCAATACCTAAAAACAACAACTCCCTCCTCTAAATAGGTTGTCACATATCTGATGGACAACGAACAGAGAGGAGGGAGCGAACATAGAAATTACTGTATTCTATCCTTCAATTATTTTTTGAAGAGAGAAAAATGAGTTTACCAAAGTTCTAAGCGTTGGTTCTTTGGTAGGTAAAGCTTGTCGGTTGGCTTCACGTCAAAGGCTTCATACCATGCGTCAATGTGTGGAAGTGCACCATTCACACGCCACTTACCCAAAGCATGTGGGTCGCGTTTTACACGGTTACGTATTTCCTTTTCAGTAATGTTTTGCCCCCATACACCTGCATAAGCCAAGAAGAAACGTTGGTTGGCAGTAAAACCATCTTTCGTCTTTAATGGTTTTTTGGCGGTTGCATTTTGGAAAGCCAGATAACTTACCATGAGTCCGCCGTGGTCGGCAAGGTTCTCACCCAAAGTAAAACGTCCATTCGACTTCAAATCTGGAAGCACATTGATATTCGAGAAGAAATCGGCATACATGTCAGCACGCTCGTTAAATCTCTTTGCGTCACTGGCAGTCCACCAGTCGTTCATGTTTCCGTTGGCATCATACTGCCTACCTTGGTCATCAAATCCGTGAGTCATCTCATGCCCAATCACCACACCAATGGCACCATAATTGAAAGCTTCATCGGCTTTGGCGTCAAAGAACGGATATTGTAGAATACCAGCAGGGAAACAGATTTCATTAGTCGTAGGGTTGTAGTAGGCATTCACGGTTTGTGGAGTCATGAACCACTCATCACGGTCAACTGGTTTACCTGCACGTTCTATAATGTGATTATGGTGTGCAAATTCACGACACGCCATCACGTTTTCATAGAACGACTTAGAAGGGTCAATGCTCAGTGAAGAGTAGTCGCGCCATTTGTTGGGATAACCTATCTTCACATAGAACTTATCCAGCTTCTTGTGAGCCTCTGCCTTGGTAGTATCGCTCATCCAAGTTTGGGCATCAATGCGCTCACCCAATGCAATTTGCAGGTTACGTACTAATTTTTCCATCATCTTCTTGGATGATTCAGGAAAATATCGCTGCACATACATCTTGCCTAATGCTTCACCCATTTGCCCTTCTACTTGGTTGGTGGCACGTTTCCACAAAGGATAATCTTCTTTGCGCCCACTCATTGTTTTACCAAAGAAATCAAAGTTGGCTTCACGGATTTGGTCTGTCAAATAAGCAGCTGACGACATAATGACATCCCACTCCATGATGGCACGCAAATCATCGGCTGTAGCAGCAGCCGAAAGCTTGTCATATCCTTCCAAAAAGGCAGGTTGTCCTACTACCATTTCTTGGATATAGTCGCTCTTCACGCCTTCTGCAGTGGCAAAAGCCTCCAAATTGATGTTAGGATAGTTCGCCTTGAACTGCTTTAGCGTCATCTTGTTATAGTTGGCTTGCGGGTCGCGCAGCTCTGTCATACTCTTTGAGATAAGTGCCAATGCGGTCTCATTCTTGAACACAATATCTGCCTTGACAGATGCTTGCGCTGGTGTGAAGCCATACAACTGGAACATACGAGCAATGTGATGCTTGAAAGCGTTGCGAATAGCCACCGTTGCCGAGTCGTTATTCACGTAATAGTCTTTCTGCCCTAAGGTAAGTCCACCTTGAGAGATGTTGAGAATATTCATTGCCACATTCTTCTCATCGGCGGCAAAATACGAACCATAAGGTATGCCATAGCCCATATTAGCATACTTGAGTTGCAATTGTAATAGCTGGTCTTTAGTCTTTGCTGCCTCTATCTCGTTGAGCAAGGGCTTCACAGGAGTGATACCTTCCTTGTTACGACGTTCGGCATCCATAGCCAACTTATAGAAGTCGGAGAGTTTCTGCTCCATCGTACCTTTCTTGTACGTCTTCTTCTGCAACTCACTCAATATGGAGTTGATACGCTTGTTGTTGTCCTCTGCTAACTGATCGAAGCTACCATAGCGCGAATAGGCTGCTGGCAGTGGATGCTTCTTCTGCCAACCACCAGTTGCAAACTGATAGAAATCATCGGCAGGACGTACAGATTTGTCAAAATTCGACTCAACAAGTCCTGTCTTCGATTGCGCCATTCCCATGGCAGGTGCTACCATGAGCAGCATCATCGGAAATAATTGTTTCATAAGTTTTGAAATATTTAAGTTGATGAGTTTCTCCCCTTACCCCACAAAAAGAGTGGAGTTCAATATAACAGGGAGTGTAATATTCAAAATTCAAAGTTTCTCTAATTTCTCGTTAAGCATCATCCAGCATTCATTCTCTTTGTCTAATGCTCGCTGGGTGGTAGTGTATTCCGTTACTAATTCCATATCGGAGGCGTTTTCGGGCTGTGACAACATGGCGTTGAGTTCGGTGATACGCTTTTCCATCTTAGCAATCTTCGTCTCACTTTCCTCAATATCACGCTTCAGTTTTCGCAATTTCCGTTGCTGTTCTTTGCGCTGTTGATAATCGTCTACCCCACTCTTTTCTTCGCTTAGTGGTGCTGATTGTACAGTTGCAGTCATTGTCACACTCTTATTTTGCAAAATAGCGTCAATGCTCTGCTGTGATGCCAAGCCGTCTTCAGCTTCAGCATGACTGCGGATGAAATCGTAAATGCCACCTAAGTGTTCTCTCACACAGCCACCTCCAAACTCATACACCTTATCTACCAAGCCGTCCAAGAAGTCACGGTCGTGGCTCACCAAGATAACCGTTCCGTCAAATGCTTGTATTGCCTCTTTCAGTACATCTTTCGATGCCATGTCCAAATGGTTGGTTGGCTCGTCGAGAATCAGCAGGTTCACGGGTTGTAACAACAACTGTATCATTGCCAATCGGCTGCGCTCACCACCCGATAGCACTTTAACCTTCTTCTCTGAAGTCTCTCCACCAAACATAAATGCGCCCAAAAGATCATTGATTTTCAGGCGCATATCGCCTGTTGCCACACGGTCTATCGTTTCGTAAATCGTCAATTTCTCATTGAGTAGTTGCGCTTGGTTCTGTGCAAAATAACCTATCTGCACATTGTGTCCCACTTTGAGCGTTCCTGTAAAAGGTATCTCGCCCATGATACATTTCACCAAGGTGGACTTTCCCTCGCCATTCTTGCCCACAAATGCGACCTTCTCACCACGCTTGATTGTAAACGTTACACCAGAAAACACGGTGTGTGCTCCATAATCTTTGCGCAATTGGTCGCAGATAATGGGATAATCGCCACTGCGCAAACAAGGTGGAAACTTGAGGTGCATACGCTTGTTGTCCACCTCGTCTACCTCGATAGGCACCATTTTCTCCAGCTGTCTAATGCGCTGCTGCACCTGCACCGCCTTAGTGGCTTGATAGCGGAAACGCTCTATGAAAGCTTTGGTGTCGGCTATCTCCTTTTGCTGGTTTTCATAAGCTCGCAACTGCTGTTCACGTCGCTCAGCTCGCAGGGCTACATACTCATCGTATTTCACCTTATAATCCTCTATCTGCCCACAAGTTATCTCTAACGTACGGTTGGTTACATTATTAATAAAGGCTCTATCGTGACTCACCAGTACCACTGCCTTGGCAGATTGCACCAAGAATTGTTCGAGCCATTGTATGGACTCGATATCCAAATGATTGGTAGGCTCATCGAGTAGAAGTACATCTGGACGCCCCAGCAGTATCTTCGCCAGCTCAATGCGCATACGCCATCCGCCCGAAAACTCTGATGTGGGTCGTTCAAAATCCTTTTGTTCAAAGCCTAAACCCACAAGCGTTCGCTCTATCTCGGCTTCATAGTTCTCACCACCAAGCATCAAATATCGCTCATGTTCTTGCGTAAACCGCTCAACTAAGTTTAGGTAGTCGGTGCTTTCGTAGTCGGTGCGTGTTGCCATTTCATGTTGCATCTCCTCCAAATGAGCCTTGAGGCGCAAATTGTCGGCAAAGGCTTTGCGCGTTTCCTCCTTCACTGTGGTGTCATCTGCAAGTTTCATGACCTGTGGCAGATAGCCTATCGTAGTGTCATTGGCAACAGCAACCACCCCCTTAGTAGGCTGCTGTAACCCTTTCAATATCTTGAGAAGCGTTGATTTTCCCGCTCCGTTCTTGCCTACCAAGGCTATCCTATCACGTTCGTTGACCACAAAACTAACATCCTTGAACAGGGGTTTCACGCCAAACGTAACGCACAATCCTTCTACTGAAATCATCTATTTGTCTGTTTTCTTTTGTCAAGTATCTGCAAAGATACGACTATTTTTTATCACACAAATATTTGAAGTGCGTTATCTTTCATGGGAAGAGTGTAAATGAATCATATAAACGGGCAGCCATTCTACACAAAAAAGAGTTCCGAAGAGCTCTCTTATTGTGTCATCTTTTGCACTTTTTCATCAAAAGGAAAAGCAAACTTTAACATTGGAACTATCCAATAATACAAGTACTTTTTTACGAGACCTTTAGAAAGGGAAGAGCAAAGGCAATACAAATGTCATTACCACTCCTATCAGCAATTGCAAGGGAAGTCCCACCTTGATATAATCCATAAACTCGTACTGACCTGCTTTCATCACCAGCGCATTGGGCGGTGTTGAAAAAGGGGAAGCGAAACACATGCTTGCTCCTAACGTAACGGCAAACAAGAAAGCGTACGGACTGACACCTATCTGCGAAGCGGCAGACATGGCAATGGGAGACATGATGACAGCTGTGGCTGTGTTGCTGACAAACATGGTCACAAATGTTGTGGTATAATAAATCCCTGCCAAAAGAATCATCGGTCCCATATCTCCCAATGAATCAACTAATGATTGAGAGATAAACGAGGAAACGCCCGTCTTCTCTAACGCTATGGACATGGGCATCATCGCTGCAATGAGTACGATACTACTCCAATTAATGGCTTTGTATGCAGCCTCGACATTTCTCAAGCAGCCCGTTAATACCATCAGCAGACCTGCAACTACCACTGCTGTGACGGGTTGAAGAGGAATGAAATCGAACACCATCATACAAATCATCAATAACATGATAAAGGCTGCAATGGGTGCTTTATAATTGAGAGTTACCTTACTGGCTTGCTCTATGGGTCGTCCCAATACTACCCAATCGGTTTCGGCTGTTTCAAGTCTGTCAATATTGCTCCACAACCCTTGCACCAAAAGGACATCACCTGCTTGGAGCTTCTGCTCTGCCAAGTCTTTTACGAGATAATCTCTTCGGCGACGAATCCCTACCACATTGATATTGTACTTTTCACCAATGCTCGAATCTTTAAGGCGAATACCAGTAATACGCGAATTGGGCATGAGTACAAGCTCTGCCATACCTATATCGTAGAAGTCAACAGAGCTATTGTCTAACTTGGCGAGTGAGTTTTTGGTGGCAAATACATCCATGTCCTTGATGTCTCCTGTGAGATAAAGCACATCTCCTGCTTGTAAAACGGTGGACGGTTTTGGAACCTTTTGCTTGACCTGACGTATAATACGCCCACTACTCGAAGAATCATTTCGAATCTCAATAATGGACAGTCCGTGACGGTTACGCAAATCAAGCTCTGCAACTGTCTTACCATGGAGTGGAGAATGGTTACCAATACGGTAAGCCTGCAAATAATTTTGAAGATGATACTCTGTCACCAACTCGTCAAGACTCTTATCTTTAGGTTTTCTTCTTCCACCTTTTTTCTTGTCTTTCCCAAGAAACATTCGGCTCAATGGCAACAAAACGATAATACCAACGGCAATACAAACAATTCCAACAGGAGTGAATGAGAAAAACGTGAGTGGCTCATAGCCTGCGTCTACCAAAGTCTCCTGAATAACAAGGTTCGGAAGTGTACCAATCAGTGTGAGCATTCCGCCCAAGCTACTGGCAAAAGCAAGAGGCATAAGTAACTTTCCTGGACTGGAATTAGATTGCGCTGCCATACTCACAACAATAGGCATCATCAGCGCAACCGTGCCAGTATTGCTCACAAAGGCTCCAATAAATGAAGTCGTCAGCATCACCAACAAAAACAATCTTATCTCGCTACCTTTCGCCAACTGTATGATTTTTTGGCTTAAAGCCTTTGCCAAACCCGTTTGTAGCACGGCAGCACCTACCACAAACAGTCCCACCATCATAATCACCACATTTGAGGAAAAACCAGAAAAAGCCTCTTCTGGTGTCAAAACGCCAGCTACTAACAATACACAAAGGGCACACAGTGCCACTATATCGGCTCGCAGACGACCAATCACAAAAAAGATGACCGTTACTAATAGTACAACGAGTGTAAGAATCATATCAACCTAAAAAATTATTCGTATTAAGTAAAAAAGCCTAAAAGGTAGACTAATTGAAAAATGATAATGCAAATATAATAAAAATAATTGACATTAAACCCAAATCGGTCATTAGAAAAAGCTTCTTGTCATTTTCTAATGACCGCCATTAGAAAAACAGCATTGTAT
>NZ_QFFX01000084.1:0-8798 GCF_023522295.1 Prevotella sp. TCVGH
ATCAATTTGAAAGAAAAAGGTCTGTTTAACCTTACGATGACCAACTATTAGGTCAGCAAAACTCGGAGAAGAAGGACGTTGTTTCATACTATAAAGGTACAAAAATATGATGAAATGAGCAAACTTTGAACAATGAGTTTTGCAGAGGTCTCATCATACAAAAACCACGTGCACTATCAATCCAGCTTATTCTATGCGGAATGGGCATTATCATATTGATTAAATGATTTTTTTAAAATTATTTTATTTATGAATACAGCATCTATTATAATAATATAGGGCATAATAGGATGATGAAAACGAGCTTCTCCATGCCCTACAAACATAATCATGAGCATGTTCAAGATAATGAGGGCAAAGGGAAGTACGAGAGTTTGCTTATATGGCAGCCTGCGTATTTGAATGCAACTCGTTACGAATAAAAATCTTTTTCTTACACATAATAAGGTATAGTCCTGTTAATGAAAAAAATATATTAGGCACTTCGCTTAGTAAAGAAGTTGCTTCACCGTAATTGGCAGGATATAAAACGTATATGAGCAGTGCTATGTTTGCTATTCGTGTATTTGTTATTTGTTGTGTAATTTTATATAGCATCCAGGCTGTCATGCCTTTCATCAGTGAATAGCAAACAAGTAAAGGAACAACAGAATGAAACAATTTCAGAGATAAAGCAACTGTATTTATAGCACCTATGTTCCATATGAAAGCTAAATCTGTTAATTTTATGCTAATAGGATAAGGTTCATTATAAATTAAACAGTTGTTGGCGAGTTTGATATATCCTTCACTGTCTGGATATGGAGTATAGCCAAATATACATAGAATAATGAGTTGTAATAATATAAAAACAGTGATTATCTTATTATGGCTATTTTGCATACAGTTCCTAATTTTCCTTCTTGTGTTGCTGTTTGCACCATATATATGCCCGAAGCAACTGGTCTTTCGTTCATGTCAGTGCCATTCCAAACAAAAGTACCGCCATTACTTTTTCCTTGAGCAACGAGTGTACCATTGGCTGTAACTATCTTTATATCGGCTTGATAACTGAGACCAACAATAGTGATTGGTCCCGTATAGCCTGGTTCTACAGGATTTGGGTAAGCATAAGTCGTTTCCTTGTTCATCGTTTCTACAGCTTCTGTAGCATCACTGTGATAAGAACAAAGTCCTTTGTCGCTACCAAAATACACTTCACCTGTTTTATCGTTAATCGCAATACTTTGAATGTGGTTAGAGGGTAATACACTGTTGGTGGTGGTGAAATGATGTATTTGTTCGTTACCGTCAGCACTCATTAAATATACCCCATTGTTTCCAGTTGCAAACCATTTTCGGTTGCTTTGGTCAACAGCAATACACGTAATATCTACTCCTGATAATAAATAGTCGGCAAGGTTACTTCCATCTTTCCTATCTATTTTTATTTGATTAAATGTAACATTCTCTAATGTAGTTATTTGTGAAGCTGGCAACATTAAAGGACCTACGTTTGTGCCAATCCAAATATTGTTTTCTAAATCTTCAGCAATACATTTTACTGATAGTACTTCAATATTAATACCATCTTGATTAACTAATTTGGTTATTGAGTGTAGTTTGTTAGTTATTGGATAATAACAAAACAAACCAGGAAAATGACTATGTGCGTTGACAAACCATAGTAAAGATCTACTGTCAAACATTGCACTTGTCATACAATTGAGTTTACTTGTTTGGTCTATTAAATCTTTTTGAAAATGTGAAACCATTTTACCATCAGGTGTAAGTTCTATGATAGTTTCTCTTTTTGTTTGACTATTTAATATCCACAAGTGTGAGTTTTGATCAAAGGTCATTCCATTGATGAGTACATAGTTATTATTTAATTCCCTTCCACGGTCAATAGCACCACTAAGTATGCTATTATCTTTGTTATAATATTTAATGAGTTTTCCGTTTAAAAATTCGTACAGTCCAGTTCTTCCTGCTGCAAAAACATGGTCTTTATTATGAGGGTCAACGGCTACACAGTTATTATCTACATAGGAGTAACCTGTAATTTTTTCTAAGCTATCTTGATATATTTGCCATCGTTGTTCATTAAAAACCTGAACAGTGCCAGGATGATTAAGGTCTGTATTCCCTGATATAAATACTCCTGCGGTTGTATAAAGTTGGTTGTGTGCATATATCATGTGGTAAAAATGATTATATTGAGGACCGTGTGGACGATACTCCTCCATTTTCTTCATCAGTGCTTCATCCTTTGGGTTGGTGTTTTTGGTATAATTTCCTATTCTCTTCCAATTATTTTTGTCCAACAAATTGGAAGATAATTTTGCCGCATATTTTCCTTTTGTGGACGACTCTGCTATCAATTGGTCTTGCTGTTGATGAATCCAGTCTACTTGAAAGCCTAAAAAATAGGTATCACTTATTTGGGCATCTCTTACATTCACTTTCATAATGCCAAATCCTGTGGCGAGATAGGCATAAATACCATTCATGAAGATAGAATGAATAGTTTTATCAACGGTTAGCGATTTAGTATAGTAATCTGAAAGATTTGTCACATTACCGTTGTCATCCAGCAAATCTATATTATAATTTTTGTACACAATAACCAACCGTTTGGCTGCCCTATTATACCCAATGTGCGTAATTTCTGTATCATTTAACCCCGTTGTTCGGTCAAAAGTTTGGACACTATTATCGCTTTTATTATACGCAAAAAGTCCACCAGAGGCTAATGTATAAATCGTAGATCCTGCTTGCTGTACATCTGTAATGTGGTCATAGGATGGATATACTTTCCATGTTCCTATTTGTGCCATACCCTGTAAACAGCACATAAGGACGAGAAGGGCAGATACGAAGGTTGTTTTCATGCTGCAATTGGGTTATAGAGTTTCATTAATCTTGCTATGAAGATATTCTGCTAACTTTTCTACAGCCTGTGCACGGTGCGAGATATGGTTCTTTATGGTTTCACCAAGTTCAGCAAAACTTTGCTGATAACCATTGGGAATGAATATTGGGTCATATCCAAAACCAGCGTTGCCACGTTTTTCTTTTGCAATGATACCGTCTATACGTCCTTCAAAATAATGTATTTCAGGTGCTGCAAAAGCATTTTTAATGTTTTCTTCTTGTTGATTTTTGGGATGTTGCAGCAAGGCAATGACGGTGCGAAAACGAGCTTTTCTGTTTTCTTTATCCTGTAATTCGTGCAAAAGTTTCTGCATATTTGCTTCGCTATTGTGGTCGGTTCCCTCTGCATAGCGTGCACTGTGGACACCGGGTGCACCATGAAGAGCCTCTACTTCAAGCCCCGTATCATCGGCAAAGCAGTCTAAACCATAATGCTCTGCCACATATTTGGCTTTTAGAAGAGCATTTTCTTGCAAGGTTTCTCCTGTCTCTGGAATATCCTCATGACAACCTATATCTTGTAGAGACACTATTTCAAACCGTTCTCCCAATATGTCACGAATTTCCTGAAGCTTGTTGGGATTGTTTGTTGCGAATACGATCTTCATGTTTTTTCTTTACTTTTACTTTGATTTGATCAAATCCCTCGCCGTAAACTCCAATAACAGAACTCTGACTGACAAAGGCATTTGGGTCGGTCATTTTGATGAGTCGGAAGATGAGTTGACTCTCGTTTTTACGAGCCAAGAGACAGATTACTTTGATTTCTTGTCCTGTGTACCATCCGTGACCGTCAAGAATAGTCAGTCCATGGTCGGTTTCTTTAGAAAGAATGTCGGCTATCTCTTCATGTTTTCTCGAATAAATCATGAACTGTACCGATTGCCGTTGACGGGCAAACACAAAGTCGAGCATGAAACATTCGATGATAATGGTACAGTAGCCAAATACTACTTTGTGTGCGCGTTCAGCCATTTCGCCAAATTGTGGGAAGAAGAAACAGCTGCTAACTATAAAGATATCTACCAATATTAGTACCTGTCCTAAGGACATATCCTTGTATTTGTTCACGCATGCAGCAATGATATCCGAGCCTCCTGTACTGCCGTTGTTCAAGAAAACCACTGCCAATGATGAACCAGTGATACAGCATCCAATAACCATTGACATGAAGTCTTGTCCTTCACCCAATACCTTGATAAAGTTTCCGTTAGCATCCAAAGGCATTAGACTTTGTGCAAACATTAACATGAAGTATAGGGCAAAGATGGCATAGATGGTTTTCATCATGAATCGGAAGCCCAAAATCTTCAGGGCTACGATTAATAATGAAATGTTGATAATCATGTATGTGTTTTCCAACTTAAAGCCCGTGGCATAATACACAATGGCTGACATACCAGTAACACCACCCGTTACAATCTGGTATGGCAACAAGAAAATGGTAAATGCGGTAGTGTAAAGTAAAAGCCCCAATGTAATGAATACATAGTCTTTCACTTCATTCATGACATATTCTTTATTTTTTATCATTTTAGTACGATATTAATAATTTTACGTGGAACGATAATAATCTTTACAATGGTTTTTCCTACCATATATTTAAGTGTGCGTTCATCGGCAAGTACCTTCTTTTCAATTTCCTCTTTACTATCGTCTATCGAGAAAACCTTTTGGAATCGAGCCTTTCCATTGAACGAAACAGTCATCTGAATATCATTTTCTTTGAGGTATTCTTCGTTGCATTCTGGCCATTGTGCATCGCAAACAGTGGTAGTTTCTCCAAGTGCATGCCACAGTTCTTCACTGATGTGTGGGGCGAAAGGTGCCAATAGCTTGATGACGTCTTTAAGTAATTCTTTATTTGTGCATTTGCTTTGTGCCAACTCATTTACACAAATCATAAATGCAGAAATGGCAGTATTATACGAAAAGTGTTCAATGTCGCCCGTTACTTTCTTGATCAATTTGTGCACAGATTTAAGTTGTTCAGGGGTTGGAGCGTCATCGTTGGGCAAGAACTTATCGGTTCTATTTTCGTAAACTAATCCCCATAGCTTTTTCAAGAATCGGTGACAACCGTCTATACCATTCGTATCCCATGGTTTGCTTGCCTCAACAGGACCTAAGAACATTTCATACAGTCGTAACGTGTCTGCACCATACTGTTCTACTATCATATCAGGATTGACAACGTTATACATCGATTTCGACATCTTCTCTATCGCCCAACCACAAAGATATTTATCATTTTCTAAGATAAATTCTGCATTTCTGTATTCTGGTCGCCACGCTTTGAAAGCTTCTATATCCAACACGTCGCCATGTACTATATTTACATCCACATGGATGGGCGTGGTTTGGTATTGATTTTTTAATCCTAATGACACAAATACTGGTGCAGCCGAATGGTCATCATTATTGATACGATACACAAAGTTGCTACGTCCTTGTATCATCCCCTGATTCACTAACTTCTCAAAGGGTTCTTCTTTGCAAGAATAACCATAATCATGTAAAAACTTGTTCCAAAACCTCGAGTAGATTAAATGCCCCGTTGCGTGTTCTGTTCCACCCACATATAAATCTACATTCTGCCAGTAAGCGGCTACATCCTTAGCTACCAATGCCTCTTCGTTATGTGGATCCATATATCGGAGATAGTAAGCTGAGCTGCCAGCAAAACCAGGCATCGTGTTCAGTTCGAGTGGAAAGACAGTAGTGTTATTTATCAGAGACTTATCAACAACTACATTCTTTTCAATATCCCATGCCCATTTTGTGGCACGTCCCAATGGGGGTTCACCTGTTTCTGTAGGTTCGTATTTATCTATCTCGGGCAATTCGAGAGGCAAACAGTTTTCGGGAATCATGTAAGGCATTCCACCTTTATAATATACAGGGAATGGTTCGCCCCAATAACGCTGGCGAGAGAAAATGGCGTCACGCAAGCGATAGTTCACCTTTACATGCCCTAAGCCCTGTTTGGTGATGTATTCTTTAGTGGCAGCAATGGCATCTTTTACCTGCATGCCATTGAGACTGAAGGTAGTTTGTTTTCCTTTTATTGGACTATTGATCACCGTTCCCTCCTTTGCATCATAACTTTCTTCGCTTACATCAGCTCCTTCAATCAGTGGAATGATAGGTAAATCAAAGTGTTTGGCAAAAGCATAATCGCGGCTGTCGTGCGCTGGAACAGCCATGATAGCACCTGTTCCGTAGCCTGCCAATACATAGTCGCTCACATAAATAGGAATATTATCGCCCGTGAGTGGATTCACAGCATAGCTACCTGTAAACACACCCGATACTCGACGGTCGGAGATACGCTCTCGCTCGGTGCGCTTCTTGGTGGCATCTACATAGGCTTGCACTTCTTGTTCTTGTGAGGAAGTCGTAACTTGTGAAACATAGTCACTTTCAGGAGCCAATACCATGAAGGTGACACCAAAAATTGTGTCGGCACGAGTGGTGAAAATGGTGAGTTCGATGTCGCTGTCGGCAACCTTGAATCGTACTTCTGCACCTTCCGATCTACTAATCCAGTTGCGTTGAGTCTCTTTCAAGGATTCCGTCCATTGTACATTGTCCAGTCCGTCGAGCAAACGTTGTGCATACGCTGACACGCGTAAACACCATTGGCGCATTTTCTTTTGTACCACGGGGTAACCTCCACGTTCGCTCACTCCATCAACTACTTCATCGTTTGCCAGTACTGTTCCTAATCCAGCACACCAGTTTACCATGGTTTCTCCAAGATACGCAATGCGATAATTCATCAATATAGTTTGCTGTTCTTGCTCGTTCATGGTTTTCCATTGGTGGGCTGTAAATGACAAATCTTCACTTTGTGCCACATTCAAACCGTCACTACCCTTTGTTTCAAAGTGCTGTATCAGTTTTGAAATGGGCTGCGCTTTCTGTAAATCATTGTCATAATACGACTGAAACATCTTGATGAATGCCCATTGTGTCCAGTGGTAATACTTAGGATCGCAAGTCCTAATCTCTCTGTCCCAATCGAAAGAAAATCCTATTTTGTCCAATTGTTCCCGATAGTGCTTGATGTTTAGCTCAGTGGTGATGGCTGGATGCTGACCAGTTTGTATGGCATATTGTTCGGCAGGCAATCCATAGGCATCATATCCCATGGGGTTCAGTACATTAAATCCTTGTTGACGTTTATACCGAGCATAAATATCACTGGCAATATAGCCCAAGGGATGACCCACGTGTAGCCCTGCACCAGAGGGATAAGGGAACATGTTAAGTACGTAAAACTTTTGTTTTTGCTTGTCTTCAACAACATGATAAGTCTTGTTTTTCACCCATTCTTGTTGCCATCTCTTTTCAATGTCTCTGAAATTGTATTCCATAGGATATCTTTATTTTCTACTTGAAATAATGATCAAATGCTATTTAGGTAGCAAAATTACTAAAAAAAGAAATATAAAATGAATAAAAAGTGAATTTTATAGAAAACTCATGGGTTAGTTATTGTTCATGTTAAAAAATACTACCTTTGCAGAATGATGAGTTATCAATGCAAAATAGGATGTATAGGTCTCGTTACGGCTTTGTTGATGTGTAGCTGTACCGAGCGAAAGCAGCCCCATCCAATGAGTTCGTCTCTCTCCAATAGCGATACGATGGTAGACACAACTCAGATTTATCATCATATTACTTTGGATTCAACCGAGCAGTTGCAAATATATTATCCACATTTCAAGCGAATGGATTTGGTGTGTGGAACGATGCCACAGCCAACCGATACATCAATTATCATGGTGTGTGCGGCAGCGTTTACGGGTCAACTTAAAAAGGAGTTCAGTCATGAAAATATCGCTGGAAACCATGTCAGCGAAGGAGTTTACCACAAAGGCTACCCTTGTAAGGCAAACACAGGTGCTTTTGTATATGCGCATCGTCAATGGAAGTTTGTTTATCAGGATTACGCAGCCGAAGTGGCACGGGTGGCTGATGAAAGTGGTATGGGTTTTGGACAAATGATGTTAATCAATAACGGATTACGCATGCCTGCCAATGTTGTAGGAAAGAATATTTGTCGGGCTTTGTGCGAGCGCAAGGGAAAACTGAGTATAATAGAGTCGCAGCAGCCTTTGTTGCTCATCGATTTCATCAAATTTTTAGGTAGATACGGTGTTACACAAGCCTTATATTTAGACATGGGTGAGGGTTGGGATTATTCTTGGTATCGAGACAATCAAGGAATTGTACAGTACATACATCCAAAGACGCACGATTATGGTACCAATTGGATTACCTTTTACCGATAATTAAGAACGCTAAACAGATGGTATTTGTCTTCTTCTCACGAAAAAAATACCAGCGAATAACGTAAATAAGCGAATTATAAGCAGTGATTTGTCAATAAAATTTAGCGTTATTACCCTTATTTCTACAATACTTTTGTTAGCTAATCATTGAGAAAAATCCTTTCTATAGCAGCAAGTTCAGCAACGATAAAAAACATTTATAGCAAACTTTTATTAAAAATGTTTGCTGCATTCGAAAAAACCTTTTATCTTTGCATCCGCATTTAAGCCCAGATGGCGGAATTGGTAGACGCGCTGGTCTCAAACACCAGTGGGGCAACCCATCCCGGTTCGAGCCCGGGTCTGGGTACAAATAACGGCTGATACTCTATGAGTTGTCAGCCGTTATTATTTTTATGGGTAGTTATAGGGTACCAAAAAGCGACAGCACCCCCAACATTTTATTATTAAAGCCTCGGATGTAGACTTGATAATTAGTTTTTATGATTGTTTCATTTAAGAAAACTGGGGTCAGTCGTAAAACCCAGTTGCACCCCTCCTCTCATGCACATAATTTCATAAGCCTGTAAAGGAAGAAAGGAA
>NZ_QFFX01000085.1:0-8757 GCF_023522295.1 Prevotella sp. TCVGH
CGGAGGCGCGAAGCCTCCGAAGAGCGGCATCCGACTTGTCTCCGTGTGTTAGCCTTTGCAAACATAGTAACTTATCATATCTTTAATCCTTGTGAGACATGCTGTGAAACTTTTGGTATGGATAATTCTTCTCCATAAAGCTTTTTTACAATATCAGAAAGCATCTTATCTTTTTGAGAATTATCACTGGCTTTGAGATAGGTAACAGCAGTTTTGTTATCTATAGACTTGGGTTCTAATTCATAACCATCAATAGATGCACGAACAACATAATTACCTGTTGGCTGCTTATATATTCCTGCTATAATTGAAGATTTCTCTGTTTCGCTACGACTTAAATGTTGTGAGTTGTTATCAGCATAGATGAGCGATGCTATGAGATTTACATTATCACCTTTATGTAGTATGCCTATGTAACCATTGTATCGTAAAGTTTCTTTCTCTGTTGAAACATTACTTAACCATGTTTGGAGGGTAGCAGGAATCTCCTTTTGGTTTAAGTCACTCATTTTTTCGCTGTTACTGAAAAAAAAGCGAAAACCATTTTCATCCTCTAATATGCGAGCACCGGATATATGAGAAGTTAATTTGAAGGCTACTTCTTGTAGACGCTCTGTATATGCTTTTACGTCCTTATCCGTGTATTCTCTATTCGTCTCCATTATATCCCATTTAGGGATTATGGATTCTTTAGATACTTGCTGTAGCTGCTTTCCCTCTTGTTTATTGTTGAATATTGGCTTTTCACCTAAAGCAAGTTTTTGCTCATCAATTTTCTCAAGAATCAGATTTGAAGCCTTATTTACATCTGCCATGACCGAAACAATAAATCTGGGTTCCTCATGCAATGTTTTAAGCCAGCTGTCAACGTATGCAACATTGTTGTCCTGAATACGGCGGTCAAAGCCCATCGCATTTCCTACCATAGCCGATGAAAGCTCTGCCACTAACTCTTCCTTGGCATATTTAGGGTCACCAAAGTGGTTACGAAGGTTGCGGTTCAACCGTTCCTCCGTACCAGTGGAATGAGCCATTTCATGGAGAGCAGTGGAATAAAACTCCATACCATCCTTGTAAATCTCCGACTCCGATATACCTTTCTTGAATTGTCCCTTTTGAGGAAGGACAATCATATCACGTGATGGACTAAAGTAGGCACCATCAGAAGGCTTATCATACTGAATACGGCATAGCCATTCCTGACGCTCAAACATCCTGTCAAGGGCTTTATTCTGATACATACCTTCGGTGTCAGCAATCTTAGGACTTTGAAAACGTGCTATAATTTGGTCATACTTTTCCTTATTGACCTCCTGCATATTGGTCTGATCAATGTTGTAAACACGGAACGAGCGGAGAAATGGGCGAATCTCGCACGCCTCCTTCTCTGCTTTGCTCATGTTCTTGTAATCGGCAACGGACACCTTCTTGCCATTGCCGTCCTTGATGCTCATGTCCCAGTAGATAACTGGCATGGCCTCCGAGCCTTTCTTCAGGCGTAGTCCTTCTTTCTCCTTTTGCAGGAAGGTCATATATACAGGGGCAGCATAATGATTGATGGCCGTGTCCATGAAGAGGAACAGAGAGTTTGTACCTGAATAGTTTCGGCCGTTCAGATTCTGTGGCATACCGAAGTTTCCCTCACCACCTATCCAGCCCTTTTGCCAGTTGTTTGTTTTGGCTTCTTCGAGTCGAGAAATCATCATTTCTGAAAATTTCTCAATGGCTCTGTCGCTGGATGACTGCGAATTGTTGTGATATTGATACGCCATAACTTACATCAATAAATCTTGACTTTCGAGAAACATAGAATCGGTTTGTTCAAGGAACAACTCGGCATTGTCCTCATCAGGCTCGGCACCTCGATCAGCGAGCCACTGCTGATAACTCTCACTGTATTCACTCTGCTGGAGGAATTCCACCCAGCCTATGCGCCCCTCCTGTTTGAGAAGCTCAAGTTCTTCGAATGACTTACTTTCCATTTTGAATTAGTATTGTTTGTATGATAGTCATTCTCCCTCATCGGTGAGGGGAATGACATTAGGTTTATAATTTTGTCTTGAATTGCTAATGAGAAATCAAAGCTTTAACCCCTGCGAACGGTCTAACTTCTTGGTAAGGGAAAGCTCCTTTACATCCTCCGTCAGATACTTAGCTCCGAGTTGTTCTCTGGAGGCCGTCTTCGACTTGAAAAGAGAATAGAGGTCGTTGTTAGACATCTTCCTTTCTGGCGTTTGACCTCTGTCTTGGACAGTTGCAGATATGAGCCATGCACCCTCCGCATCTTTCCTGACACGGACTTCCTGCACAGGGATATTCTCTGGGAATCTGTATTTTTCGTAGGCTGATTTAAGATGTAGCTGCTCACCAATGACCTTCTCCGCAATCTGACTTTTACTCTGTGTACGATCAAAGTACATGTCCAGTTGGTTGTGCGAAAGAGGTGTGGCATGGAATCGCTTGTCTCCCATTTCGGCATACAACATGTATTCTCCGAAATGAGGCTTGCTTTCGTTACGCTGCTTGTAAACACGGAAAGCTGTCAGCTCCCTGCCATCAGAAAGTTTCAGGTTGTCGAAGTCCTCCTTACTAAGCTGCTTGGCCATCTTGGAAGGATAGTACTTGGCGAACATATCCTTGACAGATATTTCGTTCTTCATAAAAGCATCCACGTCCTGCTCCTTGACGGCCTTGGGGTGCAAGCCCACACCGTCGAGGCGTGCATAGAAGAAATACTTTCCCTCTTGCTTGGGCGATTCAAAGAGGTTGGCAGAAGTTACCTTCTGACCATTCTCCGTGATGAGTTGAGGGGCAACGGCCTTCTTCACTTCGCTAATGAGGTAGTTGTAAAAATCGGGATGGATGTTTTCTGGGTGATAGTATCTGCGCTTCTTTGAGTCGTCACCAGGTACAGAACCTGCAAATGATATATTGTCATTCCAGGCATAAACACGGTTGAGAGATACGCCCTTGTCTTCATCGGTGCCAGCGACAACACCCTTCTTCGCACCGAAGTCAGGCAGCACAACCATTTTTACGCTACCCATCACGGCCTTAATGTCATCGATGAATTTCTGTTGCTGCTCCGTTGTCGGTACAGACGAACCTTTCTGTACCAATGAATTTGCCTCTATCTGCTGTGATTGCTGATCCTGCTTATACGCCTTGGCAATAGATGGTATCACCTCTGCGAGCTGCTGAATAGAGGCTGTTTTCAGTTCTCTAAGTTGGAGCTTGTTTCCTTCTGTGTCGGTGAAGGTTACTCTGCCACGCAAGACTTGCATCTTGTCAAGTATAGCAGTTTCCCCTTTTGTCGTTTCTACGTTCAACGCTTTAGATGACAAAGGAAGTAAGAAAGCATGGTGGTTGTTCTTACCAACAATTTCAACTACTTTGTTATTGAAATCGTCTCTTTTCTCTTTGGCATTATCATTTGTTTTCTTGGTAGACTTTATCTCCTCCACTTTTTCCTTTTGAGGTATTTCGAGCTGATCGCATAAAGCGACACGTACTCCAGCACGAACGAGTTTTGGTAGATTGATGTCGAGGGCATGATGTAGAAAACTTACCTTTTCTATACGATCACCATTCTTGGTAAGAGATAGACCAAGTAGTTCTGATGCTTTCATGGCATCTTCACGATACATTGTGTAAGAGTCGCCTGTGCGAAAGAGGAGCATAGCATCAGGATGTTTTGTCTTTATAGTATCATACTGTTTCAATATCGGAGAAACAGCTTCTAACTTTTTAGCAGTCTTTTTATCAGAAACAGACTTCGCTTGCTTCTGAATGGCATCTTCCTGCTCCACCAGCGGTTTAATTTTCTTAGTCATAGGTGAAATGAATTATGTGTTATGGAAAAGCAGAGAAGACAAAACGCAAAAAGCCCGGCCATGACAATCTGTAAATAGAGATTGCCAAAGCCGAGCATACGGTAAGTCCCGTCAGAAACATAGGCATGTCCCTGATAGAAATGTATGTTTTTTGTGTGATTCCCCGTGACAGGAGAATAGTCTTCTCTGGGCATAAAACAATGATCTTATGCTCCTTGAAAATCAGTCTTTAAAACTGGGGAAATATATTAAAGACTACCGAGAAGACGACTGTCAGCTGTGTTCGGTAATTGTATTAAAGTGTCCCAATCAAGGGATTGGTTATTGAATGAACTTTTATGGAACTCTTAGTGTTGTGATAAGAAGATAATATAGGTTATAGCTTCATACCAGTAGAAACTTTTTGCTCTTCTTTGACCTCATGCTTTTGTTCCTTGTATTGCAGTTTATCGACTACCTGCTTGTATTCCCAGCGGTTTTGGTCTGTGAGAACATAGCCCATGAAACCTTCGTTGGCGATGTCGTATTTTATCTTCTGTTGGCGATCCCATTCTGCCATGTCTCCTTTGACGACCTTAAAGCCTTGTGGCTCTTTCAGATCTACACCAACGGAAACCTTCTCATGGCCGACTTCGAGTTCAACAGGCTTGCCTTCCTTGATGGCTTGCTTCTGATTGGCACCCAACTGTATGTCATTAATCTTCTCCATTTGGGCAATCTGCTCTGGAATACGCAAATTACTCGCATTGCGCTTGATAAGCGACTTTGTTTCATTATCCATTTGGATGAATTGCATACGGCGGATGCCATCTTCCTTAACCTCCTTGCGAATAGTATCACCTCGGCGCAGTCGCTCCTTGTCGTTATCAGTGAGCGATATGTCGCTGACCATTTCCTTTCTGACAGGATAGGTCATTAACTGTATCTTCCCAGCCCTGTCTTGGACGAGCTGTAACTTTAACGGAATATCATAGACCTTGCCACTTTGGGATTGAACCTGGGCCTGAATAAGTGGCGTGATCTTGCCACTTAAAAAAGTTTCCAACAAGTCCTTTGGCATAGAGAGCGTTTTCTCTTTGCTGATGCCAAGATTGGCCAGCTTACCATATGGAATGTCTTTTTCTAAAAAACGATTTACCATTGCCATAACATTATTTTTTGTAGTAATTTTGATTCAAATTTAGGAAAAAATAGTTTAAGATGAAAGTAAAATCGTTGTTATTTGTAGGCGTTTCACTTCTCGCTTTTCCTTATCAATCAAGGGCACAATTCTACACAATTATGCGTGAAAGCGAGGATGAAAAGCAAGTGATAAACAAAGCCAAAGCGGATAAGATAGATGAGGACTACTTTTATGCCTATCAGGATTCAATGAAAGTTTCCTCAAAAAAACGTGATACGAAAATGGATTTTACTGATTTCTTCTCTACAGCGGAGGGGCATGAAATATCCATTGAAAAGGATGTACCTGTCTTTGTCAATGTCAAAGACAGTATGCTTTTTGGATTGATTAAGGAGAGGATGGATGTGTGTCTTCCATTGGATTTTATCAGCGTTACGTCTCGGTATGGTTTTCGGCAGGATCCCTTTAAGAAGTGTTCTACCTTCCATGACGGTGTCGACCTTGAATGTAATATGAGCCATGTGTATTCCATGCTCCCAGGAAGGGTGACGAAGGTGGTTTATAGCAAGAAGGGATATGGCAATCATGTCGTTCTCGACTACGGTCATATACAGTGCCTCTATGGTCATTTGGCAGCTGTTACGGTCAGGGAGGGCGACGAGGTATATGCTGGTACAATCGTCGGAATATCAGGAAATACAGGCAAATCGACGGGACCACACTTGCATATCAAGATTACTGCCAATGGAAAGAGTCTTAACCCTGCACCGTTCATTGCCTATTTGAATAAGTACATAACAGGGCTTCGTGATAAGATAGCCTATGTTAGGTTTGGAACACGACCACCGAAGGAACTGAATATCAACAATCTCTATCAGGCATTGGATAAGTATGGGGTTGCCTTTCCTAAGATTGTAGTTGCACAGGCGCTGTTGGAGACTGGTTATTTCACCTCTAACGTCTGCCTAAACTACAATAACCTATTCGGACTACGGAAAACAACCGATGGAAGTTATTATCGCTTCAACAATTGGGAAGAGTCGGTGAAAGCATACAAAGATTATGTACAGTACAAATACAAAGGCGGAGACTATTTCCGCTTTCTCCTGCGTATAGGTTATGCGGAGGATTCAAACTATCTATATAAGGTGAAGAGTATCAGTAGTTCTTTATAGCTATTTTTTGACAAGAAAAAGGTAAAAAAGGGAGACAGATTTCAGCATCTATTTCCCTTCTTTTTTCGTTAGTAAATTTCTTTCCTTATAGGGCAAAAAAATACCTAAATTATATTTTTATCCACTTATTGTGGTTGTTACAATTCTATGTTTTCGGCTCTGCGTAAAAGGCAGCGTTTTTATTTCTTACTTGTTTTTTCTGATAGAAAAGATAGAACTGCTGAAAAATCCAATAACCGACAAGGAGTAGAAACTTGGCACAATATCCTAAGAGTTTGATACCATGCCTTATCATGAAACAAAGAACGACACCTATTGCATAGGCAGTCCAAATCACAATTTTAGTGAGAAACGCAAATATGCAGTAGCTCAAATAGCCTATCAATCCAGCAATCAGTGTAAGCATAGCAAACGAATATTAGTGAATAATTGATTTTTGTATCAGGGTATGATATACTCTTTTATCAAAGATACAAAATATTTTCACTTTATCCAACTTCCAAAGGGATTTTTATGGCTAAAGTAGGTCTATAGTTGCAGAGGCCTTTTGTATAAAATCATTCCTCGTATTTTCGAGTTGCTTGACAAACTGCTGCTGTAAAAGCTCCAACTTAGCCTTTACTATCGTATTGATAGAGAATGATTTTGCAAATTGGTCAGCATCTGCAATCTTAAAATCTTTGGCCAGTAGAAAGTCTACGGATATGTAGTTCGAGTAAAATTGCAGTATTTTGATAAAGGAATCGGAATTTACAATCTTGTTATGTTCGATTTTTGATATAGTAATGACTGGTATCCCTGTTGATTGAGAAACCTGCTGTTGTGTCATGATAAGATATTGACGAACGTTTTTTAGTCGCTCGCCAATATTCTCTATTTGATCAGTGGTATCTTTGTACATGTTGTTGTCTTATTTTGATTTTACTTTTTCACCTTCAGGGTATAGCTCCTTGATCATCCTGGTAATGTCATCTTCGACCTCAATGAAATTTCGATTAAGGATGACTTCCATGTCGCGGTCAGAACCGAATTTGTAAATAGGCGGTATATCCTCATACAAGGCTTCTTCGGTCTTGATCTTCTTCATATCGAAATTAGTTTTGCAGAAATACTTTGAGGTCTTAAACTCCGTCGAGTTCTCTATCTCAAAGGTATTCATAGCATCATTTGGTGTAGGCGTGAAGTCTCTTGCCACCTGACCTGCCAACCAACCTGTGGCCATATCCGCAATCTTTGCAGCTGGTAAGAGGTTATCCATCTTCTCGGATATGGAGGTGGAAACCTTTTGATCGTTGATAGAAATAGACTTACTTGTCTGCTTGACTTTACCGAATATATCGTTCTGCGCCCATTCCAATGTTTCCTTGTTGCGAGCTGCACCCATGAATACATTACCACAAGTGGATATTATCTTCTGCATACCATTCTTGCCATAGTCCGCCTCCAGCTGTGGTAACTCTTGGAAACCCAACGTTACGGAAACCTTATTGCTTCGGGCCGTACCTATCAAGCGGTCAATCTTGTGAAAGTATAGCGTTGGCAACTCATCGACAATCAGACTACAGGGATAGTTGTTCTTACTGTTAATCTTCATCACCAAACGATTGAGGATAAGGGCATTGAGTGAGCCAATGACCTGCTCCTTCTCTGGGTCGTTGGCAATGACAAGATAGCTGGGATGCTCACGGTCTGAAATCTTTAGGTCAAAATCATCACCAGTAAACACCCAATAGGCTTCCTGTGTGGCAAGACGACCTGCTGCGACACGCAACGTACCCACCATACCTTCCAACTGATCCATAGCCTTGTTCTTAAAAGCAGACTCAAAGGGAGCCATAAGTGGCTTGATGGCACGATCACTCATCAGAATGTTGAATACGTCATTGTAGGGCTTATTCAAAAACTGGAGAACATGAGCCATGTCAGAGAACTCGCCTGTTTGTGTATCTGGAACAACTCTATTTCCCTTGTTGTCCTCATACCAAGTTTCTTGTATGGTCACCAAACAACCTTCTGTATCTTCATAAGAGAAACCGTCCAGCTCTACATACAAGCCGTTGTCGTCAATGGAAATGTTGCTCCAATTCTTATTATTGAAATCAAGGACTATCTCACCCTTTTCATTGACACCAGCGTAATCTGTCCAGTTTTTATAGACCAACTGGAGTGTACCCTCTTCTACATTGTCTATATTAACGACCCTTGTATAGCGGAAGAAGCGTTTCAGTTTCTTCCCCTTAGAATATCCCATAGGGTGAAAGTTGACGAAGAAATAAATGATGGCAGCAAGGAAGTTCTCGGAAGCGTTCTTAAAGAAAGCCTCTGAACCACCTTTCTTGTCGCCACCGCCCTTGTTCAGTGATTCAAGCAGTGTCGCTGCCGTTTCGGAGGCAGCAGCGAGATCGGGGATATACTTTTTCTGAATAGGATTGATGCGGTTGGAATAGCGTACATTGGCAAAGTTGATGACGTGGAATCCGCAGTTTTCTGGTAGATGACCATATTTCTTGTTCTTACAGTACTGATAGAGCAAGTTCTTGGCCAGCGTCGGATCGAGTAGGTCAGCCCCCTCTCGGGGGCTTTCCCCTCTAAGAACCGTACATGAGAGTTTCCCCTCATACGGCTC
>NZ_QFFX01000086.1:0-8600 GCF_023522295.1 Prevotella sp. TCVGH
TTGTCCATATGGAAAAAATTAAAGGATTTCTCTTTGCCGTACGACACAGAGAAATCCTAATGACCGATTTGGGTTTATAAGTAATCGTTGTGATTGTTTTAGTGATTTTCTCTTACACGTACATTAGATTCTAAACAGGTGTAGATCTATAGATTCTAAACAGGTGTAGATCTATAAAAATATTGAGAGGAAATCGTGTCTAATTTTTCACCAAGGGTAGCAACCTAACTTTGTCAAGGGAAAATAAGCCTCTGTTCGCAAAATTCAGTCTCTCATTTACTTCCAGCAAACACTCTCCCTCGTAAGAACAAACTTTGGTTCCGTGTCATCACCACGGCCAGAGTTGCACGGTCGATGCCCCAGACCAAGCACGAATCCCCGCAATCACTTTTCCACCGTGCGAGATTGATTGCACCTACCGCTACAAGTTCCCACAGGGCTCACTCCCTCCTCCCTCGAGTATATCAAAAATGGGCGGTAACCAACCACTAGGCGACAAGGTGTCCGTCAGAGCAAAGCGACTACCGATTAAAAGAAAGCAAGCCTTGGTGCCGAACAAGGACAGATCCAAGACTTGCTTGTAAAAATATTTAGGGAAACAATATAGCCGTTAAATATATTGTTCTTCAAGAATACCTACTATATTTACTAATGCTGTGGTTGCAGAAACAGAGAGCATCATATCTTTTTTAGTTGCATTTCTTTCGTGTGTAAGAGCATTAGCCAGTTTATTAGTTGTTTTGGCATACGCTCTATATTCTTCAAAATGAGTTCCGTGAAGTTTGTAGGTGAAATATGCTTCTAACATTCTAAAACCATCGGTTTTTCCAATTGGTTTATTCTGAGAATCAACTGCCCCATAAACATCCTTGTTATAAACCAACTGTCCTAATGAAATTATTATTTCTCGGCATAAAAGTCCCACGGCTTGAAATTCGTCTACAATCTTAGCTTGTGATGAATCTGCCTGAATTTTAGCATAAGTTCTACGTATTCTATCCCATGGAGTAAGGTCAATAACGATTGGATTTCCAGACTGACGAATTGTAATGTCTGAAATTATTTTCTTTAATGGTTTATATAGTTCATTGATATATACTCTTCTGTCTTGCCAACGCTGTAAATTAGAACTATAGTAGTGATACCAATCCCATAAGCTAAAGTATGGATTCGGGTTGTCTAAGTTCAAAGTTTTAAGTTTGTCGGACAACCAATTATATAGTTTTTTATAATCGCCATCCACGAGATCAAAGCTCGGTCCACCTGTGGCAACCTTTATTAGCAGGTTGCTGATTTCTTCTATCTTTGAGAGAAGTTCTTTCTTGCCAACCTCACCTCCAATAAGCGTTGAGTCAATATCCTTAGGAGAAAACCATGGAGAAATTTGAGTAATGAAGCTACTATTATTATCTGCTTTGATTACCTCGTTGAAAGTTTTTGAAATCTCAGATTCAAACTCATTGATTCTATCAGATGTGTAAGCACTATATTGGGAGACAGGCAAACTAACATAGATAGTGTAGCCATACGTTCCACCATTCCAATTGTCATAGTCTGTACACACGACAGATATAGTTCCTTCATCAAGAATAGAACAACAGTCTATGTACCCCCTTTTTTTAAGAAGCTCTTTTGCTGTCTTTAATATGGGTTTATAGTTTATTTCTTCTTCGTAGTAACTCATTAAATTTGAAGGAATACAATTATACGTCACCAAATAGCTTTAGCTCTGACTTTGACTCAACCTTCACTTCCTCCAATAACTCGGTGAGAGTCTTAAAGTATGGGTCTTTTGCGTAAGGAGTCGGACTCTTTTTCACTTTGAACACACTGCCGTCAGACTTATGCACATGCACAATCGGTTCGGTGCTCTCCAAGTCGAAAGCAAGGTAGAAGTCACGCTTTGCGTTGAAGCCTTTGCCGCGCAACTGCTCGCCAGAGACGATGCGCGGACCATTTGCGGATAGCTTGTAGAGTTCCTGACTCTGCTTGTTGTGTAACAACACATAGTGGCAGTGCTCAAAACCTGCGGTTAGACGCAACGAGCCTTGATCCATTCCGGCACGGACATAGTAGAGTTTGTTCTTCTTGATAGTTTCAAGCTGCCCACTCTTGTAGTAGCCCACAAGCACAAGGTCGCTCTCGTCGGGAACAATGGTGTAGGTCAATCCCTTTTGCGGTATGCTGTCCTTGATTTGCTCGTAGCGTTCCTCGGTGCGGAGTATCTGCACGAGGTGGTCGCGAAGCATCTTACCCTCTTCTTCGGGGTGGTCACCATTAGGTAACAGTGGAAAAGCACCGATATTAACTTCCTTAATGGAATCAATAAAGTACGGTGTCTTGCCTCCGCTCTCATTGCGATAGCGTCCAGGGAAAAGGATGTAGCCGCCGATAATCTCCTTGGCAGTGTGCTCGAAGCGATCACTGCCATAGTAGATAGCATCACGGTATCGGTGCATCTGGTTGAGTGCATCTGGTGGCGGATAGTCCGAGATGTTGTAGTCTGTTTCAAGGTTATCGGCATCTTTGTTCGTGTCGTCAAGCACACGGTACTTGGCATCGTAGAGGTAGGTCAGTACAAAGCCGTCAGCCTTTTGGATGTTGAGTACAATGTCAGGGCGTTGCTCCGTGGTAGCAGTATGCACCTCGCCTGAACGACGGTTGTAAGTGTGCTGATAGCACAGTTCCACCACATCGTCGTTGAAGCGGTTGTGGTAGGTAATCTTGTGCTCCACGGTGCTGTCGGTGAATGGCGTGAGCATGGTGTTACGGTTTTCCTCCACGAGTGCTACTTGGTCAGGGTCGGTCAGGTCTATCTCCAACACGTCCATCACCAGTTGCTTCATTTTCAGGAAACACCAAAGTTCGTACAACTCCCAAATAGGACGCACGCCTATCTCGTTGCTGCCCTCATAGAAGCCGAGACCGCTTTGCAGAATGTACCACAAGCGGTATATCTGCGAGTAGCCAGTGCGCTTTTGCAGCACACTGCTCTCCTGACGGAAACCTTTGAATTCGCCAATCTGTCGCCAGATGCGGTGGTGCAGGATGTTCTGCAACCGTTCACCCTTGCCTTTCAGCCAGTCCAGTTCTTCGCCCAAGAGTTGCCCTTGGTAGTTGCGTTGCAACTCGCTCAGCACGTCAACTAGTTTCTTACCAATCTGCTTGACGGTGTACTTCACAAAGCGGTTTTCCTTTGTGTCTATGGTCTTTTGCGTCTCGTCATGGTGGAACAAGTAGTGGTCAAGCGTCTTTGCTGCCTTTTGCTCCTCGTATTGGTTGAGCATCTTGGGCGACCACCGCTTGATTTTATCCACACGGTCGTAATAGGTGATGCGCTCGCCTCTGGTGTTGGGTCGGTTGGTCACAAACTCCAGTGCCGTGATGTACTCGTCAATCACGCCCTTAAAGATGGAGAGCCAAATCATTTCATTGCTCTGGCTGCTCGACAGGCTCAGCGACTGGAACGTCTTGGTGAGGTATTTGAACACAAGGTTTTCATACTCGGCGTTAATCATGCTCATCATGTGCATGAGGTCACGCTTCGTGTCGAGTTTCGGTGATACCACACGGAACTCTATCCACGCCAAGCGTTCGGTCAATACTTTGGGCTTATAGGCGTATTGCAGACGGAAGATGCCTGGCTCGTTGAGGAAGTCGAGAGCAGCCATGAGGAAACCGCCGTCACCTGCGGCATACCATTGGAATGCCTCTGCCACGTCTTTTTGGGTGTGGATGATGCGTGGCTCTCCCTCAATGTCGGTGAAGTGCAGCGTGATGTTGTACTGACAGGTCTCAAACATCACAGGGGGCAGAGCTTTCCACTCCTTGCACTCGGGCAGAGTTGGTACGTCTGCCAACTGCAACATGCCCTCGGCTGACGAGCGGTAGTCGCAGTAGTGCATGGCAGCATCCTCGCCCACACGGCTTTTAAGTCGTTTGAGTGAGTTTTGTATGGAACGTGTGGTGATGGTTATCGCCACATGCCCTACCTTATCTGCGAATTTCAGTACCTCCATGTTTTGTTATATATTATGGCCAGAAACTGGTGAAGTGAGCGCATTCAAGGCGTTCACGCATTTCTACAATCTTGGCGTTGGCTTTAGGATATGCTTCAGCAGTCCATATATCAAGTTGTTCTAATGGCTCTTTCACCAAGTCCTCGTTGCCCTCAATTCGAGGAAGCACCTTCATCATGAGGATGTTGTCGAGAGCCTTGTTATAGAGGCTTTCAAACTCGGTATCCTTGTTCTCCCAGCGGAGGGCGTAGAAGTGGAGAATCAACTCGTTTACTACACGGTAAGCGATACGGAACGGTGTCTTGCCGAGGATGGCTTCAAGGCTGTTGGGTGTTTGAGTACCATCGGAATTGGTTTGACCGATGGTTGCCTTAATCTTCTCTGCAAGCAGTTCACGCTCGTCGTTTATTTGCTGCAGCGCAACATTGCTCTGCGCGAATGGAGCGAAGAACCAACTCTTATCCACTACATCCTCACGATAACTGAGTGCATCGGGCTTCTCCGTGTCAAACATATCGTTAAGATTCACCTCGTTCATCTCTATGGTCATGGCGCGGTCTATCACCTTACGGCTGAACTGATAGGTGGTATCGTCCATGTTCACTGTGCCTACCACAATAAGGTTGCGAGGAATACGCAATCCTTCGTCCATCAGTTTTGCGTAAGTGCTGTGGAGATATACGGCAGTACCGTCGTCGGCTGTGTAGTACCCCGCTCCCGTACTTGTATTGGAACTGTCCTTGGTTGGGAACAACTCTTCATGGAGTTTCTGCTTGTATTTCTCAAAGATAGCAGCAGGAATAAGTGGTTCGCTCTTGATAGTTCCGTCCACATCCTTGCGACTTTCCAATATGCTCAAGAACTCGGCGAAGTATTGCTCCACTGGTGCAAGGTTCATCTCGTCAAGGCACACGAAGAATGGAACTTCGGGGTGTTGCATAGCCTTTACCACAAACTTTGTGAACTTAGTCATGTGGTAATTTCCGCCATCGAGCACCGTTTCATAACCGAGTAGTTCGGTTGAATCGTTCCAATTTGGTTTCACTTCCACCAAGCAGTAGTTGCCTGGCGATGCTGGGTCTTGGCGCAGGTCGCCCTCGTCAGGACAGCTGGCGTATGCCATTTCCTTTACAATGCGGCTCTTACCAGTACCAGAAATACCGGCAAGGAGCAAGAAAGGCTTGGTACGGATGGCTGAGAGGTAGTCAATATTACCTTTAATGTATTCTGATTCTGTAATTTGAGAAACTTGTGAAGAAGAATTTTTAAAGCGGTTATTCATCGCTTTCTCAATATCTCCAAGATGTAGTTCATCACGATTTTTCATATACCACAACAAATATTTGGGCTTAAACGACACTATTCTTTTATCTACAGCTTTTTCATAAATAGAAACACCATTTATGTAAGCCTCTTGTATTTTATCAATTTTTACTTGTACGGATGTGGGAGAATATGCTTCTTGCTCTCCTTTCAATATCATATCAGGATATATACCGACAAAACAAATGTCTTCCTCTGTTTGTGAAGGCTTGTATATACAGATAACATAGCATTCCTTTTCACTTAAATTATCTGTAAGACAAAAGTTCTTAGCTATTGCCAAATCTTTTATATCTGGAGTCCAACTGCCATGATGACGAAACTGCAAACGTTGCTCATTTGGAAGTCCCGGTCTTCCTCCACCCTCCATTTCCGCTACATAGATATAAAATGGCTTATTACTTGAACCAACAATTTTGAATTTGCACTCAAACAAAGACTCGGACATTCCATTCCCTTGCCTTCTAGATAATTCATCAAAGGCAAAGCAATTTGGGAAATACTTCTCTACAGTATCTTGAAAGAGGTTTCCAGAGTCAAATTTATTATAGAAGTCCCCTTCGACTAGGGGAAATCCAGTCGAAAGGGTGTCTATTTTTTTATATACTATTGCCATATTATTGAGTTATTTAGAAATATAGCTTCTTTATCTGTTTTGCTATTGCCTCTACCAATTTTGGGGGAACTGCATTACCTATCAACCTCCATTGATCTGAAAATTTCCCTAGGAATGTATATCCGTCAGGAAATGTTTGTATGCGTTGAATCTCCTGAATACGAAGGAATCGATTCTTCCAATGGAAAGGTCCCATATTGTTAGAGAAACTTGCTTGTATTGTCCACGAGGGTTTCAATGGGGATAGTTTTAGCAAAAATGACCAATATCTTGACCTCCACTTGAAAAGAGGATTAGGATACCCTCTTTCTGCCGTGAAGAAAAGATAATTATCTCCAGGAGGAATTAAAGGGAGCAAGTCTTTATGCTTAGAACCTGCTTGTTTATCTTTATCCTCAGGCAAGTCATAGTCTATATCAGATATAACATCTCCACATGTTACCCATTTTCTTGTACCATTAGTTCCTTCTTCTGAATGCGTTTCTTTTGGAAATTCAAAATCTGGCATATCCTTCTTCACACCAACACAAATGAAGCGTTGTCTGATTTGTGGAACACCATAATTTGCCGCATTAAGTACTTTATATACTATCTTATAGCCTAATCTTTCACTCTCTTCTTGTACCATTTCAAGAGCTGCCTTATGGGGTTTGAATACAAAACCAGCAACATTCTCAAAGAAGAAAAAACGAGGATTTAATTCCTCTAAGGCTCTAAAATAATTACTAACGGTTAGGAAACCACTCTCATCCTCTATTCCACGTTTTTTGTCAGTGCGATAAAAGCGAGATTTAGAGAATGGAGGACAAGGAGGCCCTCCAACAAGTCCATCTACTGGACCATACTTTTCTTTGACCGCCTTAAAATCTACATCTGCTACACTAGAGCATACAACCTCTGCGTTGGGGTAGTTCTTCTTGAAACTATCACAAGCATTTTGCCAATTATCATTGGCAAATATAGTATCGAAACCTGCTTCGTGAAAACCTGTATCAATACCTCCGACTCCTGAAAATATACTTACTAATTTAAGTGCCATTACACAAATTTAATCAAATGTTCAACAAAGGCCTTTGCCAACACAGATGGTACTGCATTACCAATTTGTTTTTGTATAGTTCTCCTTGTTCCAACAAACTTATAGTCCATTGGAAAAGTTTGGATCGCGGCGACCTCGTTAACCCGTAATCTTCTATTATCCCAATGGAAAGGGCCAACCCAAGGACCAGGCTGAGCTGCTATAGTCCACGACGGAGTCATTGGATGCAACTTTAGTAGGAAATTCCAAAATCGTTTATTTGCAACAAACTTGGGATTCGGATATCCATCTCTTGCAGACAATGCTATATAGTTATGTCCTGGGGGGACTTCTGAAAGTTCAAATCCGTAGGTTTTTCCTTCGACAGATTCTTCTACTTCTGTGAACTCAGAACTATCAAACCTACCTATCCAGTCCAAAACGTTAACTTTAGCTGCTTCTTCTGGAGATAATCTCGTTGGTTCTCCCTCTATGGGATTGCGGCTAATCATAAAGATAACACGTTTTCTTTTCTGAGGCACACCGAAATCTACAGCATTTGCAAGGACTCTTTTAAAGTGATAACCCATTTTCGTCAATTCATTCTCAATAAACTCAACAGCTGCCCGATTAGTGGGATGAAGAATACTTTCTACATTCTCTAGAATTGCTCCATCTGGACGAATTTCAGAGATGAGTCTGATATATTCCCCAACCATATTTCGTTCGTCTTCAACTGCTGCTCTTTTCTTATTAGTTATCCAATAGCCAGCTTTAGAGAATGGTTGACATGGAGGTCCTCCAACCATTATTAACTTATTCGGATTATTTTTCTTCAATATTTCCGTATAGTTTTTGGCTGTAATGTTACGAATATCCTCACATTGATGGTCTGCAAATGAAAAGAATTTATTTGCTTTTATAGTTTTTACTGTATCTAGTTCAAAATCAAGGGTTGATATAACCTTAGCTCCAGCCATTTGAGTACCAATATCCAATCCTCCACATCCTGAAAACATAGAAATAGCATGAATGCCACTGTCGCGAATTATATCAATCTGAGGTTCGCACAGATAATTTCTATCTGTATAATCTATATAGATGTTTTCAGCATCCATTTTGCATCCATCAAATGAAGCTAAAGTATTAGCCACTTGAGCGGTGCAAACATTTTTAATGTGTGTTTTTTTGAATATATATGTCGACATTAGTTAAGTTCATTAGTTAGCAAATCTTTTACTGGCACATTTAGAACTTTGGCAATAGCAAATATTGTCTCCAGTGTAGGCTGTACTCTGTTAGTACACCATTTGGAAACAGTTGTTTCATCTTTTCCAAGTTCATTTGCAAGCCATCTGCTAGTTCGTTTTTGCTCAACTAGAACGACTCTTATTCTATTTAAGTCTTTATCCATTATTCGCTTTTATTTTGCTAATGCAAATGTACAACTTTTTATTTTGATTCTATTTGAAAAGCCAAAGAATCTACTAGACAAGCTAAAAAATAAGTGTTTTGTGCAAGTTTCTTAGCATGCAAATGTGAAAAAGCGATAAGTTACTATGTTTGCAAAGGCTAACACACGGAGACAAGTCGGATGCCGCTCTTCGGAGGCTTCGCGCCTCCG
>NZ_QFFX01000087.1:0-8535 GCF_023522295.1 Prevotella sp. TCVGH
ATTCCGTTTCCTACTCATTATCAGTCAGTTTACACCAACTTCGATATTTCTTCATTTTCGCTGATTAGTTGCATTGCAATTGTATGTGAATAGTGTGCCAATTCGCATGTGATAGTGGCATTAACTCAATGCTCTAATAAAAATAGAGGGCTATTTTTGCAAAATAATGTGGTGTTTGATGCTTGTTTCCTCCTTCTCTTTTTCTATTTCATCATTTTTCAATGGCTGTTTTTTGGTTATTTATTTTTACAAAAAGAGGGTGGAGGTGTGGCTTGAATAGTGCGCCATATAGACTGATTTGCATAGTGATTTGATGTTCATTTTTCGGTTGGTGATTTATCACTTTGAGCTGTGTTGCAGCATCGTCACACTTGGTTACCATATATGGGCATGCGCAATAAAACTTAAGAACGATGATTGCCTTTTTAGATTTTTTTGTAAGTTTGCAAGGAATTAAAGAGGAGTTGAACGAGGTGACGAGTACATAAGTAAATGAGTTGACGAGTAAACGAGTTGACAAGTTGACGAGTAGAACAATTTATAATTTGAGAAAATGTTATTGAATATTATTTGGATGATCGCAGGCATCGCCTTGGTGTTGTGGGGAGCCGACAGGCTTACCGATGGAGCAGTGGCGATAGCGGAGCGTATGCATATATCACAAATGGTGATAGGACTCACGATTGTGGCAATGGGAACATCAATGCCCGAGTTTTTTGTGAGTTTCATGTCGTCTTTGAAAGATACGCCAGACATGGCAGTGGGTAATGTTGTTGGTTCTAATATCTTTAATACCTTATTGATTGTGGGCTGTGCAGCCTTGGTGACACCCATAATGATACTGCCTGCAACGGTGAAGAAAGACATTCCTTTTGCCATGGTGGCTTCGGTGGCTTTATTGCTCATGTGCTTAGATGGAAACATCTCTCGCATAGATGCGGCGGTGCTGTTGGGGCTGTTTGCAGTCTTTATGTACATCACCTTGAAGGGAGCTAAAGAAAATGAGCAATCCATGCAACAGACGTCTGCCAAAGGTGGCAAGCCTTTCATGTCGGTAGTGTGGATTTTTGTAGGGTTGGTGTGCTTGGTGTTTGGTAGTAATTTGTTCGTAGATGCGGCTACCGTTATTGCTCGTCAGTTAGGAGTAAGCGATGCGGTTATTGGTTTGACGATTATTGCAGGAGGCACGTCGTTTCCTGAATTGGCAACGAGTGTGGTGTCGGCACGCAAGGGACAGAGTGGCATTGCCATAGGTAACGTGTTAGGCTCGAATGTATTTAACATCCTCTTGATTCTCGGTGTTACGGGTGTGATGAGTCCCATGACGCTTCAAGGCATTACTACCGTGGATTTAACGATGTTAGTGGTATCAATGGTGATGCTGTGGTTGTTCTCATTTACCAAATATACGCTTGCACGATGGGAAGGTGCGCTGCTCACAATCGTGTTTATAGGGTATATGAGTTATTTGGTGATGGGGGTGCTGTAGCAAATGGCATCATTGCTCATCGATAGACAAGAAGACAATAAGATATAAAATAAGGTAAGAATGAAGTAGCATGACTTGCATTCTTACCTTAAGTTTTTGAACAATTTGCCCGTTGACGATAGAACTCTGTCAATGATGATTTGTCAAGTCAAAGTTCCATTCGTGCAGGCTTGTGATTTACTTTTCTTCCTCGTCAGACTCTTTACGAGCGAGCAACTCCTCGAAATTAGTCAGCTCATTTTGTACAAGGATGTCGTACCACTGCAATAGCTTTTTGATGTCGCTATCGTGCACACGGTCCTCATCGAATGAGGGCAATACCTTTGCAAAGTATTCGCGTAGTTCTTTGCCCTTGGCTTTTTTATAATTAAACGATACAGGTTTAGCGTTTTCTATTTCGCCCACACTCTTGAGAACCTTCCATAACTCCACGTCGTCAGCATCAGTGTACATGGCAATGTCTGACAAGCTGGTTACGCGGTCTGATGCGAAAGCGGGTATTCTGCGACGTTTGTCATCAAGAGATTCAACGATTAAGTTTGTTTTCCCTCGTGAAACCATTTTATAAAGTCCTGGTTTTCCTGCGATAGAAAGGATAGTTTCCATTGTTGTTTAACTTTTTTGTTTTATATGTGATAATCTATTTTTTTGAATATGCAATCTATTTGTTGGTTGAGATTGGTATCATCGTCATTGTTAATCGTAAATGTGCTACGCTTCACAAGTTCCTCTTGACGCCATTGTTTATCAATCCAGTCCATCGCTTGCGCTTCGGTGAGTTGGTCACGTTGCATGACACGTTGCACACGTGTCTGTAAAGGAGCGATGATGCTGATGATGATGTCTGGATGAATCAATTGGTCGAAGTGCGCTTCAAAGAGGATAGCGCTCTCAATCCAGTTGTAGGGAGAGCGCAGAAAGTCGGCTGCCACGGCAGGATGTACGAGCTGCTGAATGGCTTGTTGATGCTCTTCTGATGCCAACAAGAATTTTGTCACGACAGATTTCTGAAGCTGATTACCTTGGTAAACATCAGCACCAATGAGCTTTTTGAGTCCTTCTTGTAAGACTGCATCTTGTTGCATGAGACGCTTGGCAGCAGCATCACAGTCGTAGACCGTTATTCCTCGTTTGGCTAAAAGTTGTGCGACGTAGCTCTTACCCGAGCCAATGCCTCCTGTTATCGCAATAACTTTCTTCTTTTTTCCCATGACTAATCAAGCAAGTTGTTTTTATTGCTGTTCAATGAGGTAATCTACTTCTTTTATTTCCAATCGGGCTTGTCTGACTTCTATAGGGAAAGTGCGCAAGTGCAGTGTACCTTTCTCCGAGGTGTGTTGGCTTAACTCATGATAATCCACCACCACTTGGAACTGGTCTTCGTGAAGATTTCTAAAGGCGTGGGAACCAATATTGAAGAGTACTCTCACCTTAGAAGGAAAGGTTCTAAGTCTCTTTCCGGGCGGCATATTGATAGCCACAATAGGAACCTCCATGCTCTCTTCGGTCAAGATATCAGGGAACAGACCTATTTTCACCTTGGCGGGAACCGTTTTAACGCCAATCATTTTGCTGAGATTCACCTCTTCAATAACCGTATCAGCGAAGTTTGTAAAGTGCAACTTCTCTGTTTCGATGTATCTGATGCTGTCCAAAAGATCTTTTTGAGCATAGACGGTCACCTTTTCAGGCCAAAACTTTATCCGAGCGAGATAGTAGTTTTTGGCGGGTAAAATCTTCCCGTCCATTCGTACTGGCACTTGTTTAGAGCGTCCAAAATTGAAATAAAACTTCAGCTGTTCGGGTTTTAGGTTTACAATCTTTGATGAATTGGAAAGTCGTTGATAGAGGATGTTCTGTACATCTGTCATAGGAACCATTCCTTGCCCCGTCTTGTTGTTGGCATAGGTACTGAAGTTCAAGTTGATAGTTCTAAATCTGTTGCTATTCAGATAACCTATGAAAGCAAATCCTTTATCGCGTACAGTCATCACGACCGTATCGTTCATCTCGGTTGTAATAATGGTATTTTTCGGCACATTGACTAACCGGATAGGCACACTAATCTCTTTTTCGTATGTCTCATCAAGTGTCATGGATAACCAAAACGCTCCACTGAGCAATAAGAAAAATAAAAATATCAGAAATTCCTTGTTGACTATACTGAACAGGAAATTTCTGATAAGTGAGCTTATACGTTTAATTTCCGAATACATCCGTCTTTTTAAGCGTTCGTAGTGGTTTGAGAAGCAGTATCAGCATACAGGAAATTTTTGTCTACCTGAATGACAACACCGCGTGCTATCTCAACATCAACCTTGTTGGTTGTAAGGTCAATGCGCTTAACAGTTCCATAAATGCCGCCACTCACAATGACTTTAGAGCCTTCTTGAAGCGCATTTTGAAACTTCTTAATTTCTTTTTGTTTTTTCTGTTGTGGACGTATCATGAATACCCACATGATGGCTAACATGGCAACCATAAAAATAAGCATGCCTGATCCGCCAACGCCTCCACCTGCTGCTTGTGCAGCTAATACTAATGTTGTCATATCTGAATAAATAATTTAATGTAATCTATTGAAGTTCGTCATTTGTTTGATTGGACTCAGAGTTTCTTTGAACTCTGTTAGTAGAACGTCGCTGTTTGGGTTCTGGTAAGGCCTTGAGCAGTTTACCCGTGTCTACTAAATAGCGAGCAATAGCGTCTAACATTCCATTGATGTAGCCACCGCTCTTTGGAGTGCTGTACAATTTTGCCAAATTTACATATTCATTGATGGTCACAGAAATGGGAATGTTTGGGAATGTTAGCATTTCGGCAATAGCGATTTGCATGATGACCACATCCATGTATGCTAATCGGGAGAAGTCCCAATTGCGACTCGTTTCGCTCATGTACCGCTGATAAGTGTCCGCATTAAGGATAGTGGCACGGAATAGCTTACGTGCAAATTCACGATCTTCTTCATCTCTGTATTCTGGCAGTAGTTCTTGTTCATTCTTATTTGCAGCATCAAATCTTTTAATCGTTTTAAGAACAAACGTATCTACCACCTCTTTATCATCATTCCAGTACAGACTTTTCTCTTCAAGGAGTGCATCGATGTCACTATTCTCTTGAATAAGTTGCTTGTAGAGCTTGCGCCAAACCTCCCGATCTGCTTCATAGGAATCGTCAGGATTATCCATATACTCTTGATATATGGATGAGCTTTCTATCTGTGTACACATCTTTCGAATAAATTCGATATCGTTGTCCCAGCTTAATTTTTGCTCCTCAAGAAAGGTATTCAGCATTTTGTTTTCCTCAAGCTGTACAGCAAATTTGTTAAAAGCAAACTTTTGTGAAGGAGCTTCTAACCCTTCACGATTTGCTTTTTGTGTAGCTATCTCAACTCTGTGACGCTCTTCATGTGTTATAGCTACAATCAATTCCAAGAGATAGTTATAAAGATCGTATGCCTTCGACAAGCAGAAGAGGAGTTCCTTTTCGGCACTGTCTATATTTTTATTTCCGTTTTGATAGTATGCGTAGGTTAACTGGACTATCTTTATCCTTATTAGTTCGCGATTAATCATCCTCTAATTAAATTTGTGTTTCAATCGTTATCTCGATTTATTCTTGTTGCAAATGTAGAAATTTTATCCATTCTATGCAAGTAAACCAAGCGTATTATAGCGTTTTTTTATAGAAACTTTGCATATTCCAAATAATTCATGTAACTTTGCACCGCTTTTTTGAGCACATCAGTGACGCCAAGAAGGTTTTGAAGATGTACAAATAGTTGTCTTTTACAAACCCATTGATAAGTCTTGGCAAGTAGATTTTCTACTTCTCTGTGTGATGGCGAATTAAGGCAATATTAAATTTATCAACTTAATTTAGAGTAACACATTATGAAAGAGATTAATGTTTCAGGTCAGAAGCGTGAGAACCTTGGAAAGAAAGCTTCAAAACATTTGAGAAAAGAAGGCTTAGTACCTTGCAATCTTTATGGTGAACAGAAAGAGGATGGTAAGCCAGTAGCATTGGCATTTGCTGCTCCTATGTCAGAACTTCGCAAGATTGTTTACACTCCACACATTTATGTCATCAATCTGAATATTGATGGCGAGCATCATACAGCTATCCTGAAAGAACTTCAGTTCCATCCTGTTACAGATGCTTTGTTACACGTTGACTTCTATGCAGTGAACGATCAGAAGCCTATTACTATTGGTATTCCTGTTAAATTAGTCGGGTTGGCACAAGGTGTACGTGATGGTGGACGTATGAACTTGTCTATTCGTAAAATCAACGTTACTGCTCCTTATCAACAAATTCCAGAACATCTCGATATTGATGTTACCAAGTTGAGAATCGGTAAGAGTATTAAAGTTGGTCAATTGAGTTTTGACGGATTGACGATGGCTACTTCTAAGGATGTTGTTGTATGCTCAATTAAGATGACACGTTCGGCTACTGCTTCAAGTGATACTTCTGATGAAGCAGAGGAAGAGGGTGGAGAAGAGTCTGCTGCTGAAGGAGAAGAAAAGGCAGAGGCTTAGTATTGATGCCAATTGATATAATGAATTAGATTCAATGAATAAATACTTGATTTGTGGACTGGGTAATCCTGGCAGTGAATATGCCGATACCAGACACAATACAGGATTCATAGTATTGGACGCTTTAGCTAAAGCGTCCAATATTGTTTTTGAGGATAAGCGTTATGGCTATGTTGCAGAGACCTCAATAAAAGGACGGAAAGTCATTTTATTGAAGCCGACTACCTTTATGAATCTCAGTGGCAATGCCGTTCGTTATTGGTTAAATAGGGAAAATATAGAGCTGCAAAACCTCCTTGTTATCTCTGATGACATCTCGATTCCATTAGGTGAATTTAGGTTAAAGGCAAGTGGTAGTAACGGTGGCCATAACGGATTAGGGCACATTCAACAGCTCATTGGTCAAAATTATCCACGACTTCGTATGGGAATAGGGAATGACTTTCAGCGTGGAGGACAAGTTGATTGGGTGTTAGGTCGCTTTTCAAGTGAAGAAGAGAAGATACTCCAACCAACTATTGATATTGCACTTGAACTGATAAAAAGTTTTGTTTTGGCAGGTATCAACATCACCATGAACCAATTTAACCAGTTGGGAAAGCATGCATCGTCCTCGAAATCTCCCATTGAAAAAACGGATTAACAACATTTCAAATGACAGAAAATGCAACTAAGGCATCGACTTTGCGAGTAAAGGATACTGGTTCGGCACGCATTGATAAATGGTTATGGGCAGCACGGATATTCAAATCGCGCTCTATTGCTGTTGATGCGTGTAAGAATAATCGCATTACGATTAATGGTGTGAATGTGAAACCAAGTCATATCATCAAGCCCGGTGTGCAAATTGATGTGAGAAAACCACCTATTGTTTATTCTTTCAAGGTGCTTATGACCATTGAACAACGTGTGGGGGCTAAATTCATTCCCGAGATTTATGAGAATGTTACCGATCCAAAACAATATGAGTTGCTGGAAATGAGTCGTATTAGTGGTTTTGTGAATCGTGCTCGAGGCACAGGAAGACCCACGAAAAAGGATCGTCGAAAGATGGATGAATTCATCGAACCTGCTCTCTTTGGATTTGAAGATATCGATGATTGGGATCATGAAGATGATGATGAATAACCTGTTGTTTATTTTCTTTTAATGAATAAAAATATGAAATCTACCTCGTCCTTAAATGCTCTACATACTCGACCTCATCGAGTCGCAATTTTTGTTTCCGGTAATGGCACCAATTGTGAGAATATTATTCGATACTTCGCTCAATCGACGACCATTCAAATTTCGCTGGTTTTGAGTAACAAAAGCGATGCTTATGCCTTGACGCGAGCCAAACGTTTAGGCGTTCCTACTATCATTGTGCCCAAAAAAGACTTCAATGACGCTTCCATATTATTACCTATTCTTCAAAGTAATGATATTGATTTTATCGTATTAGCAGGATTTTTATTGATGATTCCCAATTTTCTTATAGCCGCTTTCCCCAAGCGTATGATCAACATTCATCCCGCTCTTTTACCTAAATTCGGTGGGAAAGGAATGTATGGCCACCATGTTCACGAAGCCGTAAAGGCTGCTGGAGAAACAGAAACAGGCTTTACAGTACACTGGGTTAGCGATGTTTGTGATGGTGGAGAAATCATTGCGCAGTATCGAACTCCATTAGATTCAACGGATACTGTTGAAGATATTGCCGAGAAAGAGCATCAGTTGGAAATGAAATACTTCCCATCGGTGATTGAAAAGGTGATTACTGAAGCCTTTTAACGCTTTGGTGTTTCACCTCTTGTCAATATCTTCCTCCATTCCAGTGTCCTCTTCTTTGGTCTCTCCAACTTCCTCTTCCCTGTTGTAATCCGCCATGTCGGAGTTTGTTCCGATTCATTTCTTGGCGTGCTTGTTTGCCTCCAAACAAGTTCAGACGGTAGATGACGTGCAACATGGCATAACTGTTAATGCTGTTGTATTCCGTATCACTACGACGAATGGCATCAACGGAGCGTGTAAAGTTGCTCTGATTGTTCAGCATATCATAGAATTGGAGGGATAAAATCAGGTTGCGTTTCTTCAAGAAACTATGTGATATTTGGGCATTCCATACGAGTTCGTTTGTATTAAGCGATTGGTCGTTATATCCTCTTCTACTATTTTGATGAATATCTGTCGACAAGTTGGTTCCCCAAGGAGTGGTTATGTTCACATTGAGTCCGTACGAATATCTCCACGTATCTAAGTTGTTCCTACTTTGAAGTTGATTCCTTGTATGGTCATAGTTAACCATTCCATCGAGTTCTACTTCTAACCAGTCATTGCGAAAGCTCATAGCGAGTCTTTCTGTCAAGCCCAATGTGCGCATCGTGTTTTTCTCAGAATCGGCTTTGTTGTTCAAGCTAAGGTAGCCCACTTGGTTATTATATCTTCTATGTTGCTTTCCAAATAATTGGAAAATATTTGTAATTTATTAACTGTTCATTATCATTCACTTAGCGT
>NZ_QFFX01000088.1:0-8530 GCF_023522295.1 Prevotella sp. TCVGH
GAGGCGCGAAGCCTCCGAAGAGCGGCATCCGACTTGTCTCCGTGTGTTAGCCTTTGCAAACATAGTAACTTATTATTTAACATGTTACGCTTAAGCCTGCTCTTTTTCTTCCTATTTCCATCCTTTTTTGGCGATTAAAGCATTGAGATAAGCCTGCAATTTGCATGCTTTAAGGCTGCTGAAGCATGTGAACAACACCTCTAATACATGTTTCCAAGGGCGTTAAATCAATGTTTCAACTTGAAAAGGCTCTTATTTTGCTCAAATCAGCCCATTTTTGCAGTTCGTTTGCCTATTGGTTTTTTCTATTTTGAAGATTTTAGATGACCGTTTTTTGGTAAAATAACAGGACAAAAACCACTAAATATTTTATCTAAAAAAATGAAAATTTGGAAAAAGATAATGATAGTTGGATATTTTTTCTTATCTTCGTAGAGTAATAACTTAGCCCACTAACAGCAATGAACTGAAAAGTGGGTACAAAACTAAAAGCAAATGAACATAGGAGATAAGGCGCCCGAGATATTAGGACGCGACCAAGATGGAAAGGAAGTGAAGTTGGCAGACTTCAAGGGTAAGAAATTAGTGTTGTACTTTTATCCGAAAGACAACACCCCCGGTTGCACGACAGAAGCATGCAATCTGCGCGACAATTATCAACGTTTTCTGGATGCAGGCTATGCCATAGTGGGCGTGAGCGTGCAAGACGAGAAATCGCACAAGAAGTTTATTGAGAAGCACGAACTTCCATTCCCACTGATTGCCGACACAGAGAAGACATTGAACAATGCCTTTGGCGTATGGGGCGAGAAGAGCATGTGCGGCAGAAAATACATGGGAACTTTCCGCACCACATTCATCATCAACGAAGAAGGTAAAGTGGAACGTATTATTACACCGAAAGAAATCAAGGTGAAAGAACACGCTGCACAGATTTTGGGATAAGGCTGGTTCTATAAATTAGCTTTGTTAAATTTTGAGCTTATTTTTGAGGTCAAAATGCAAGAGAGTGAAGGAGTGTAGCGAGCTACACGACTGAACGAACTTACATTTTGAACCAAAAAGAAGCCAAAAGATAACAAAACGCATTTCATAAACATTTGATGACTATGTGCGGTGGTAATTTATAGAACCAGCCTTAAAGCTTTCCCCTTACTCTTCCGAACAAGGGGGATGCAAATGTAACGACTGAATCTTCCCGCAACAATCAAAAAAGCGGGAAGTTCTTTTCGCTATAAGAAAGCACGAGTACAAACTTCGGTGTTTTATTCCTGCACTTGTCACATTGATAAGTAGTCCAATCGTCTTAGTTCCTCCGCTTATGGTGGAGCCAAGTATGGGGCACAGAACGAAGCGTATAAAATGAATTGAGGATAAAAACGGCTTATTGTTTTATGTTTCAAAGAGTTATGCGTTTAGATAAAATATGAGCCTCTAAAACGAAACGTTTACATTGGTTTAATTTTGGTTTACATCTGGTGCTTGTTGAGGCTTAAAAGAGGGGCTAAACGTTTACATACAGTTACGACTGGTTTACATTGAGCCAAACCGGACAGAACTGAGGGTGGGTATTCCGCTCTTTTTTATTGCTTTTTCAAAAAAAACAAAATGCTATTTTATTCCATATAGATATTATTTGGTATATTTGCATCGTAAAAATATGGATTATGGCAAAGGTTATACATGTACATTTGATACACGGATTAGAAGGAACGAAGCGAAAGGACTGGTATTTCAGTAGCATATCAGCCGTTTATACAGTGTTTACGCCTAAACAGGTGGGCGCCACACGCAATTATTTGCTCCATGCCGGGCTATCTGGGAACGGCACTATTATCACGAAACAGGCTATTATAAAGCAATCTACGCTTATTTCGGGCGGTTCAGGGGTAACGTATAAAGACTAATAAAGAAGGGGCTTAGAACAGCCTTAAAACGCCGTTTGAAAGGGTGGTAAAATCAGCGTGGTTTTATCACCCTTTTTTTCGTGCTCTGTGGGTGATTTTAGGGGGGTGCTTATTCAACCGGTTATTCAAAGTGGTTATTCATTTATATTAAAGTGGTTATTCAAAATAGGGTTTTGAGGGGGTACGATACAAGGGGGTGAAGATACTGTTTTTTCAAAGATAAGTGCGTTTTTAGTACCGATAGCCCCCCCCCTAAATGCCACCATGTTTTGAAGTTTCACCTTATTATATAACGAGAAATCAGGCACTTATTCGTTATAAGGAAACTAAAAAGAGGGGGAAGCCCCCGAAAGGGGGGCATGGGGGGGGGAGATGGGGGGCTGTGGGAGAACGTTGAAGTGACCGAATTATAACCTGTACAATAAAAGTGTTATATAGGTTTGTGCGAATAACTAAAATTGGACATTATTGGGTGATTATTACCAAGTGTCAATGCTTTTATCATCATTATGTTTATTCAAGTAAGATAAAAAGGATGACATTGTATTGTAGGAGTATGCATTGCAGTTAATAAATGCCTGTGAATAAGATTCTTTATGATCACCATTAAGATTTGACGGGAACACAGCTTTAGGAGATATTAAATTTGATTCTGTCCCTTTTTTGAATAAATCAAATGCACCCAAAATATAATGAGGTACTTTTGTTTCAAAAGTTAGAGAATCTTTATATACCTTTATCCTTATTTTTAATTCAGCATGTATAATAGTTGCATTATAAAGTCCTGTGACTTGCCCCACATTTGCCCATTTCCCTTCACCGTAGCAAATATTATTAATCGTGTCTATCTTTATTTCTGCACCTTTTTCTAAATTAAGAATCGATTTTAAGAAGCCATAACTTATCTTCGTCATTTCTTTAGTGGTCATATTGCAATTATTAGCCACATTATACTTATAATAAATGTCTCCATCCAAATTAAGTGGAAAATGTTTTATAGCCTCTTTTGCCCATTTCTTATTGCTACTTTTTTTTATTGCATTCCATTTTACTTGTTTAGAAACAAAGTCCATACATTCAAATTTTTGTGCAATAGAATTAGTCGAAGTTAGAAACATAAAAGCTAATAGTAATAGATATTTTTTCATTGTATAAAATTTTAATTATTTATGATACAGAAGGAAGGCGAAGTTATACCAAGCGAACAAGGCCGATGATCGTACTGAGAGAGCGGATGTCGGACTTAGGAAGGTGGAATGGCTTGAAGCGTGGGTTTTCGGAAATACAGAGGATGGATTCTTGATCGTCTTCTGCTTCCTCCACTCGTTTGACGAGGGCACCCTGACTGGTGTCGAGGACGTAGATGCCACCCCATTGGAAGAAGAGTATGTCGGAAATTTTACGGCAAGCGATGATGTCGCCATTCTCATAGAGGGGGTGCATGGAGTCGCCTGAAACCCGGATGAGAAAGTTTGCCCCCTTCGCCTCAAACTCCGGGATTGAGTAGTGTTCGCAGTCTTCCATATATACGCCATCATTGTCGGCGGATGGGAAACCTGCCACGGCATCTATGGGAATAAGAGGGATGCCCCTCCGCTTATTGGAGGATTTGGGAGGTTCGGCAGACCTCTTATGGGCTTCTATTGGCTTGTCGAGGTCAGATTTAAGCATATTCCCTGTGCCTGTGAGAAGCCATTCCCCTGAAATCCCATAAAGAAGTACAATATTCTGTATTGCTGAAGTTCCAACACTGCTCCTTCCCTTAGAAATCTCGGTTACCATGGATGGGCTGACGCCTACACTGGATGCAAACTCTTTCTTACTGGTTACCAAGCCATCACTCAAAAGCCTTTCATAGGCCTCTATAAATCTGCTTGAGACCTCTTTTTTATCTCCCATATACAGAATATTGAAAAATAATTACCTAAAAACTTTGTCCGTATTACAGAAAACTGTATCTTTGCAACGTATTCCATTAGGAAACGCGCCCAAAGATACGAAAAAGGGGCGAGGATTAAGAATTTTAATGATTAAATATTGAAGATTATGAGCAACAAAAGATTTTCTGCTACTGAAATCTCAAGATTTCTGAATGAGCGTTTACAAGACAGGCGGGCAATTCGTAACTCAGAAGCGCATGATAGGCCTCAAAAACTTGCTGAAGATGCAGTGCGCGCTGCATCCCGACAGAAATTGACAGCACCACGCGGGCGGTTCGTTTCTGACTGCCATCTTCTTGTGCGTATTGACCGACAGAGGGCTGTATGTCAGTATTGCGGTCAAAGCTACCCTTTAACGCCTTCAGGCGATTTAGACAGGGGGCAATTAGTTCAAGAAGCACTTTCTCGTCCATTGTTTGGTCAAGAGGGACAATGTCGATTGTAAGTAATACTTCAGGTACCATATTTTTTCTATTTGGAATTTGGCTATAAAGTTAGTAAAAATAAACGAATTAAACTAAGTGAGATTATGAAAAAGTACATTCACATACAAAAAGCAGATCGCGAGTTTATCGCGAAGGCACTGGATATTACAGAGCGCACAATTTACAACGCTACACACTTTGAGAATATGAGCGAAGGTAACGACCTTATGAAGAAGATCCGCACACTTGCGTTGCAGCGTGGCGGTATTGTGATGGTTGAAGCTCCAGAGTTGGAGGTGCTGCATGATGCTGACGGTTATATGCGGCAGTATCTTGGTGACGTGCTATTGGAGTTCTCAAAGAAGGAGCCTGTCTGCGACGTGTATAAGCATGGAGAGAAAGTGCGCCACTTTGAGAAAGTGATGACAAGTGATATTCAGGGCATTCAGGACTGGGCAGCAACATTGCGATAAAGAAAAAAGCAGCATGGAGTATTACGGTAATAAACTTTGCATATCATACAGCGAACTCGTAGATGGTGGCATTATAACAGCCTCCAACTACAATAACCTGACCTATCGAAAGAAGGTGAAGGTGGTTCGTCGCGGTGGTGGTGCGAATGACTGTTGTGCTCTGATTGCCATAGACAGTTTGCCGAGTAAGTATAAGGAGGCTGTTGAGAAAAAGTACCCCGGCGGCGACAAGGTTCGCATCAAGGCATGGGTGCTTTCCAATTACGAAATGGATCAGGCAGCCATCGCCTTCTTCCATGACCGAAGCAAGACAGGCATCGACCTTGACGAGAAAAAGAAACGCGAGTACATAATCAACGCTTCGGTGCTGAACTGCTGCATCAAGCTCTACGAGCGTGCACGGGACAGCCAACGCCTGTTTGGTGGCAAGTACAACTGGGACATGATGGCCAAGACCATTGAAATCCTGCGCGAAGAACTGGGTCACACACTTCCGACGAGTACGCTGCGTTTCAGGAAGAAGGTGAACGACTACAAGCGAGGTGGCTACGGTTGCTTAATCAGCGGCAAGTTCGGCAACCAGAGTGCAAGGAAGGTGGATTACAAGACCAAGCAACTGGTCCGTGGCTTGGCAGTCTTGCCGAACAAACCCTACAACAGCAACGTACACGAGATGTATATCAGCTTTGTCTGTGGCGAGCTTGATGTTTACGACCCGAAGACTGGCGAACTGTTCAATCCCGATGATTTCACGGATAAGAACGGCGACCCGAAGTCCCTGAGCGAGAGCACCATCAACAATATACTGAACGAGCCGGCAACCAAAATGCTGATAGAAAAGTCGCTGTCGAGCTGGAGTACCTTTATGCACGAACAAATGCCTTATATGCACCGTCATAGCGGACAGTTCTCACTGAGCCAGATAACGATGGACGACGTGGACCTGACACGAAAGCTGAAAGACACGAAGCAGCGGGTGCATGCATATTATGCCTACGATGTGGTGAGTCAGTGCGTGATAGGCGCGAGCTATGCGAGGAAGAAGGACGAGCGGCTTGTGGTGGACTGTTTCCGTGACATGTTTCGGCTGATAGCCAGTAACGGCTGGGGCATTCCTGCTGGTATCGAGGTGGAGAACCACCTGATGAGTCAGTATAAAGAGGGCTTTCTGAAAGCCGAGACCGTGTTCAAGTTCGTGCGCTTCTGCGCCCCTCTGAACTCACAAGAGAAATATGCCGAGCCATTGAATGGTGCGAAGAAGCGCAGCGTGATACACAAGAACCACGGGGGTATCGGTCGTTTCTATGGCAAGGGCAAGTGGCGTCAGGAGTATCAGAAAATCAGCGATGAGACCAACGAACTCTACGAGGACAAGGAATATTTCACTTGGGAGCAGCTGGTTGCCGATGACCGTAAGGACAATGAAGAGTGGAACAATATGCTGCACCCGAATCAGAAGATGTATCCGGGTATGACGCGCTGGCAGGTGCTGGAGGCCAACATCAACCCGAACCTGCTTCCCTACGACGCGAGAACGCTTGCCTATCACATCGGCGAGCGTGTGGAAACGAGTATTCGCAGGAATTCGACCGTAAGGGTGGTCCACGAAGACTGGTGGCTGAGCAGCACGAGCGTACTGGAACGGCTGGAACCGAACAATTACAAGGTTACCGCCTGCTATCTGCCGGACGATGAGGGCGCACCACAAGAGGTGTTTATCTATCAAAAGAGCAAATACATCGACACAGTTGAGAAAGTGAACACCTACAGCCGTGTGATGGCCGAACAGACTGAAGAAGACCAAGCAGCGTTCGTGGAACAGCAGAAGAAGATAGCGAAATTCAACAAATATGTTGAGGACAACGCCATCGACAGACTGGGAATACTGAAGCCGAGCCAACAGGCACAGCAGGAGGTACTGGAACTGAAACCCTCCGCTCCTCTGAAATATGAGCCAAGAATGCCGTTGCCAAGCGCATCCGACAGAGCAGTCGCAGATATATAGAATAACGTTAAAATGCCATTAGAATATGATTAGTGAGATGCAAAAACAGCGGATATTAGAGGCGATAGCCTCCAACCGCAAGAACTATCCGAGCGATGCGAAGCACGCATCGGCGCTGGGCATATCTGCCAGCGTGTACAACGGTTTGAAAAAAGGTCAGACGGAGAAAGCGCTGAGCGACGCCAACTGGGTGAACATTGCCCGGAAGCTGGATGTGAACCTACGCGAGACAATAGAGTGGAAAGGTGCACAGACGGAGACTTTCAAATATATCAGCCTGCAGTTGGGTGTCTGCCAGGAACGCAGCCTGAGCGTAATACTCTGCGACCTTCCGAACATCGGCAAAACCTATACTGCGCGTTGGTACGTAAAGGAACACCGTAACGCTATTTACGTAGACTGCTCACAGGTGAAAACCAAGCGTGCGCTGGTGAGGAAGATAGCCAAGGAGTTCGGCGTGGGCGCTACGGGCAAGTATCAGGACACATACGAAGACCTGGTGTACTACTTGCGAAGTATGGAGCGTCCATTGGTGGTGCTGGACGAAGCCGGCGACTTGCAGTACGAGGCTTTCCTTGAACTAAAAGCCTTGTGGAACGCAACGGAAATGTGCTGTGGTTGGTATATGATGGGAGCCGATGGTTTGCGTGCCAAGATCAACAGAATGGTGGAACATCAGAAGGTAGGCTATGCCGAGATATTCTCACGATACGGCGGCAAGTACAGTAAGGTAACGCCTGATCAAGAAGATGACCGCCGTGAGTTCCTCTTGGATCAAGCCCGGGCTGTGGCAAGCGTGAATGCCCCGAAAGGCACGGACATCGGTCAAATAGTACGCAAGAGCGGCGGCGGACTGCGAAGGGTTTATACAGAAATCAGCAAACTTAAGGAAGGCGCGTAATGGCGAAACGAGCGTACAGTCCGAAAGATATTGCAGCCAAGAAATGGGTGACTTTGCCTTGGGGTGAGCAGTGGAGTGATCCGTTCGGTTTCCCTGCTGAGAATGCCTCTTGGTTTATCAGCGGTGCGAGCGCACAGGGCAAGAGTTCATTCGTAATGCAGTTGGGGAAGGAGCTGTGCAAGTATGGGCTTGTCCTTTACATGAGTTATGAAGAACGCGTGAACCAGAGTTTCCAGCGTCGCATGGGCTATTTGGGAATGAACGAGGTGCAGGGCCGCTTCCGGGTCGTTACAGATGAGTCGATAGAGGAACTTGCCGAGCGTCTTGCCAAGCCAAAATCTCCGAAATTCATTATCGTGGACTCTTATCAAGTGGCATACGACGATTTCGGATGGACTTATCCTGCTGCAGTTGCCTTGATGCGCCGTTTCAATCGCAAGTGCTTCATCTTCATCAGTCAGGAAGACAAAAGTGAGCCAACAGGGAAACCGGCACGACGGCTGAGGTATATCTGCGATATGAAAGTGCGCGTGATGGGTTATAAGGCCTACTGCTTGGGCAGGTCAATCGGTGAAGCTGGAAATCATTACGTGGTGTGGAAAGAAGGTATTTTGAAAACGAGTAACAATCTGTGATATGGCAAGCAAACGAGACAACCTGCTGTACAGGTTAAGAAAGAAAGGTGTGAGGGTACAGACACGGAAACGCACGATATTCTTTGCGTTTGATGGCGAGCCTTTCAAGATTATACAGATAAAACGCCTGTGTAAGGAGTTTTATTTTCATGTACAACTTGAAATACAATAAGTTACTATGTTTGCAAAGGCTAACACACGGAGACAAGTCGGATGCCGCTCTTCGGAGGCTTCGCGCCTCCGG
>NZ_QFFX01000089.1:0-8441 GCF_023522295.1 Prevotella sp. TCVGH
ATAAACCCCGAAGTCCAATTTTACTGGGCTTCGGGGAGGATATTTATGCTCTTTTGAGTTTTACCGGACAGCAATATTTTATATTCTAAGGAAAATACTCTCTTCAATGCTCCTTACCTTACTGATATACCCACCATCTTCCGCATACCCGATTCTGTTCAGGAAATCGTAGTAATTACCACCTTTGTATTTATACTGCACATAGTCTTTGTAGGCCTTCACGCTCTCTTCCCATGAGCTGAATGTGTAGTAGTTGCCGTTGCTGGGACGACGTAGTCCAAAGAGGTTATTGTTTTCAAGACAGACTCTGGAAGTGAAGTAACCTGTTTCAAGCAGGGCTTGTGCCACTACGATTTGGGGGAACTTCACATCATACTGACGGAGAACGGCCATCAGGTTTTTGATGTTCAACGCTCGGTCTGGCTTTGTGCCGAAACGGAGATATGCCATTTTATCTTGTAATTCAGTGATGTAACCATTGAGATAATCGACAAAATGGTTAGGGTCCACACTTCTGCCTTCCTTTCGTAGTCTGATGTGTAGATGTGGTCCTGTAGTTTTACCTGTATTCCCTGATATTGCCACGATGGTTCCTGCCGTCACCGCATCGCCCTCATGGACGGTTATCATGCTAAGGTGTCCGTACAGACATTCAAAGATGCCATGCTCCAACACGATATAGTTGCCGTAGCCTTTGTTGCCATAGTGTACTTTCTTGATGATACTGGGCAACATAGCATAGACATGGGCGTGGTTGCATTGCAGGTCGATGCCGTTATGAAAGGCAGTACAATTGCTCACGGGGTCTTTTCTATAACCATAGGCAGAAGTGAGTTTCAGGAAGTCAAGGGGTAAGCAAACATTCATACGCTGTCTGATTACGCCAAAAAGCAGGGAGTCCTTCACGTTGACAAACAGTGGTACATCCTTTTCGATACTCACTTCCATGCCGTTTCCTGTCTGGAACGAAATATCCATAGGACGAACCTTTATAGTGTCCTTTTGTTGTGTCGTAACTCTTTGTTTTACAGCCATTTTCTGCCTTGTAGCTATCTGTGGCCTGAGGGTAAAAAACTGTGCTGCCATATCACTACTAAAAAACATGGCAGCAGTGACGATCAGAAATAATCGGTATCGTTGTCTTATATTCATCTTCTTTTGATAATTTTGTTCAGTGCGGAGCCCGCTTTTCGGGTTTTTCGTTTACAAATTTACCTTCAAACATTTAACGTATGGAAGATGTGATGACTTTTCAAGCCCAAGGAACTGTTTTAGACAAATTGAAGCAGTTGGGTATCAACGAGGAGAAACTGGCGTTGATGCCTGATGCTCTGAAAGTTCCGCTGCTTTGTGGAGAGGTAACGCCTGTTTTCATGGCCAACACGGAAACATCAAATGGCAAGGTGATACAGTTACCGATGAAAGCCCAATTCGTACTGGATGATAACGAACAGGTGTTACTGATGACTTACCCACTCCGTAGAGAGATTGCCAATGAATTAGGACTTAACCAAAACGAGCTCCAACGAGTGCTGTCTGGCGAGGTAATACGCAAGGAAGTGGACGTGGAGGGAGAAAGGAAAGTAAGATTTGTTCAGTTGGATAAGGAAACAAACTCGCTCATGCACCGTAATGTGGCCAGCATTCCTATCGAGACAGAACTACAAACACGAAATAAAGTGAAGGACATCGAGCTGGGTGCCAATCAAAAGGAGGCTTTGCAGGAAGGTAAACCTGTGGAACTGGCTCTCGGCGACACCAAGGTAACGGTGGGCGTTGACCTACGTGAGCCACAAGGCTTCAAAATTGTCAACGGCGACATGAAAGAGTGGAAACGATTGCAACAGATGCGCTACGATGATGTTCACGAGGATTTTATGGGTTATGTGATGACCGACGAAAACCGCTGGGAATACCAGAAAGTGGTGGAACGTCAAGCCATGACCAACAACCGCTCAGAGTCTATCGAAAAGAAGCAGCATACAGGCTTGATTCGATAGCACAAGACGAATAACCATCCTCCCAAACAAGGGATTCTTTAATATTCTGCTCCCGGCTTGTCACTTTCATAAGAGCCAGTGAGTGCTTTAACATTCCTCTCTATTGGCGAGTTCTTCTGTTGTAGAACCGTAGCGTTAAAGCATATCACGACAAGCAAGGTGCGTAGAAAGAAATACAAAAATCTTGATTTCGAGTACATCGTCAGCTCCGTGGCTGGCTATGCCAAAGTTGCTCCTATTGCCCGAAAGGTGAAAGCTGGGGACGACATGGCCATTGCCAAGGCTGCGGCGATGATGACTGCGGCAGTCAGGAATGTCATGCCTAAAGACAAGCAGGTGGTACTGGTACCTATCCCAAACCGCACCGGCAGGGCCGGTTACACCAAGACGCTGGCCGAGAAAATAAGCGAGGCACTGCACCTGCCTGTCATAGATGCGCTGGCAAGCAATACTCACGATCCGCTTTATTTGGTGAAGAAAACCAATGGCTCGCTCGATGAGGTGCCGCTCTACTTTTATCGCATCCGCAGGCTACCCAGGAACAAGATACCCATACTCATTGACAATGTACTCGACACCGGGCATACGGCAATGGCCGCATATGAAGCAATGGGCAGACAGGACACGCTGATGGCGGTACTCGGTGATACGCATAAATTCACGCCCAACAAATGGAAGTCGGATATTTACCCTTTAATTGACAACAATATGGCAAGTAAGAAAAAAGAAGAGGTGCAGCAGCAAGCTACCCTGAAGGAAGAGCCGACGGCTCAAACCGAGAAAAAAGCTGCAAAGAAAACGACAAAGCTCCCGAAGTCAAAGACGCTGGCAGAGCTGTACGAGAACATGAAGGAGATGCACCCTGATGCCATCCTGCTCTTCAGAACGGGAGACTTCTACACAACCTTGAACGCTGATGCCTCCAAGGTGGCTGACACATTGGGGCTCAAAGCGAACAAGCCTGCCAAGGCAGAAGACGGCTCTCTGCAGGTTACATTTCCCCATCATGCGCTGGACACGAATCTGCCCAAACTCATCCGGGCTGGTCTTCGTGTGGCTATCGTGGACAGTCTGGAGAAGAAACAAAGTGTAGAGAAATCAGTGTCGGAGAAAGCGGAAACGAAAGCACAGGAAAAGAAAGAGGAAGGAAAATCGGTGGAAAAAACGGAAACCGTCAAGCAGGAACACCGGCCGCGTGAGCCGCAGATGGTTACGGTCAATGGCGACAAGGTTTCCCATGCCCATGCCTTCCAGTCCAAGGTGAATCCAGCCGACTGGTTCTATGTGGCGCAGCTCAATGGTAAGCAGCTCAACCCCATGAAGATGGACGCTGCCGACATCGCTGCCTATCAGAAACGGGAAGCGAAGGTGGAGAATATGATGCAGAAATATTATCCCACAAAGCTGGCTCCTAAAGTATCTGCCGAGGAGTACAAGGCCGCCAACATCCTATCTGACGGCAGGGTGATTGACAAGATGACAGTGTATAAGGAGAAAGATGAGCAGCGGGCTGACTATGGCAAGTACAAGCTCTATGCCCAGGTGGGCGACCAGCGAATGTCGGCTCCTATGACCAAAGAAGACCAGAGTGCTTTCTTCGACCGCGTGACGACACCGGCGGCATTGGTGGAAAAGAACTTTGGCGAACGGCTGCACCTGGCATCGGCCTACGCCGTCTATCAGCTCCCTGCCAACATCAAAGTGGAGGATATCCGGGTGGCAAAGGACAACATGGACGGCAAGTGGAAGATTTCAGCTGCCGTGGGCGAGAACGGACGCACGGACAAGAAGGCGATTTCCTTTGACGACGGCTTTTCTCTCTTCCAAGCCAAGACCGTCACTCGTGAACAGCTGGCAGCCAAATATCTCTCAGAGGACATCAAGCTGCTGTCGGGTCAGAAGCAGGCTATCAGCAATGGACTGAAAATGTAGCCCTTGGGGGGATTTCTATAATGAACACAGATAACATAAATTCAAAGAAAATGGCATATAGTTTTGAAGAGCTGGTCCAGCTCAAACAGGACAGACGGATAGGATGGCTACAGTTCACGCTTGAAGGTGAACATGCGGACGACTTCATGCAGTGGTGCAAGGAACACAACATCCATCCCAGCGAAGATACCGCAGAGTTCTATATGGAGTCGGTGGAACTGAATATGCAAGATAAGCAAATCTTGGCGGAGGACGACTATGACTACAGCTGGAACTGAAACAAAGACGCTCGGTCAGAAAGCCGTGGACAGGTTCACGGAGATGATGGTTGAGCGCATGGAACAGATGAAGTCCGTTGGCTGGCATAAGGGGTGGATTGGCAGTGCTACTGCCCCTGGTGCCATGCCGCAGAATGTATCTGGGCGTGGATATTCGGGAAGTAACTCTTTCTTTCTCCAACTGGACACGGCTCTCCGTGGCTACTCCATGCCCGTGTACCTTACTTTCAAGCAGGCCAACGACATGGGAGCACATGTGAAGAGAGGTGAGTCGGCTATGCCGGTGCTCTACTGGGATATCATGGCAAGGGACAAGGATGGTAAGAAAGTTTCTAAAGAGGCCTACCGCAAGATGAGCCTTGCAGAGCGGATGCAGGTGCAGACCATTCCTTTCCTGAAAGCCTTCAATGTGTTCAATGTCGATCAGACCAATCTGGCTGAGGTGAAGCCTAACAAGATGGAAGCTCTCAAAAAGCTGTTTGCCCCACCAGAGCTGCGTGATGCCGATGGGATGTTTACCAGCAAGGCACTCGACCGTATGTTTGAGAAGCAGGAGTGGATTTGTCCTATCCAATATGACAAGCAGGTACCCGGTGCATACTTCTCACCCTCCAAGGACATCATCGTCATTCCAAAGAAAGAGCAGTTCAACATCGGCAAGACACTGGAAGAGGTCTATAAGGACGGTATGGAATACTACTCCACGGCCCTGCACGAGATGGCTCACTCCACCGGTACGGAACCTCGGCTGAACAGGGGCAGCCATGAGAAGTTTGGCGATGCGAAATACGCCAAGGAGGAACTGGTGGCTGAGCTGACGGCAGCGATGGTAGGCAACTCAATGGGCTTTGACAAGCGTATTCTGGACAACAATGCGGCTTACCTCGATAGTTGGATCTCCACTCTCAAGGAGAATCCTAAGTTCATCGTGTCGGTGATGGCCGACGTGAACAAGGCTGCTAACATGGTACTGGAAGAGGTGGACAAGCAGAAAATGGCGTTGGGTGAAGAGCCCTTGCTCGATAAAAACAGAAACCTTTCTAACGACATTCCCAAGGACAAGGTCGTCTTTGAGAACGCCGCCATCATCAAGCAAAATGATGGTGACTATGCGGTGCGAGCCTCATTCCAAGGTCAAGATTTGGGACTCAAACCGATTGACCCAAATGTGGGCATCCTTTATTTCTCTCTCTCGGAAGAAACGGAGAAGGCGCGTCTGCTCTCCCATACGCTGGAAAAAAGTTTTGGCGATGTGGTCATGGCACAGACACAGCAGCACGCTCATCGTATGAAAATATAACCCTTTATACTTGTAGGCAGTTATGAAACAGAGTGTAAACTACAAAGACCTGAAAACAAAGGTAGGCGTAGATGATATTGCCTATTATCTGGGCTATCGTCTCGACCGCTCGGCCGGTGTGGGAAGATACATTGAAATGGTCTTGTCTGACTCCACGGGTCATCAGGACAAGCTCATCATCAAGAACCCGAAGGAGAAGGCGGCGCAAACTTATTTCCGGCGTAACGGGGCAAGAGGCGGTGATGTGGTATCTTTGATACGTGAGAACCTTAGCAGCTTCCACGAGTCTGGAAGAAACGAGTGGGAAATCATCGGCAAGGTGATGGCCCACTTCGCCAATGAGCCGATTCCTGACTATGGAGATAGCCAGTATCTTGCGAAAGCTGGGTACACGGGTAATACCGTGTTTGATCCGAAACGCTATGAAACGAAGGATGTTAATGGTGCACCGTCGGAAGTAATGGCGTTCTTTGTCCAGCGTGGCATCAACGAGAAGACGGTGAGTACCTTCGCACCATTTATCAAGCAAATAAGGGACAACAGCCATACCACCTACAAGCAGTTCAACATCGGCTTCCCTTATACGGAGGCTGGCAAGGACAAGGTGGTGGGCTATGAAATCCGTGGCTTTGGCTCATTCAAGAGTAAGGCAGCTGGTACTAACTCGACGACGGGGGCATGGATTGCTGATCTCTCACAAGGTGGAGAGCCTACAGACATCAGACATGTCTATTTCGCTGAAAGTGCCTACGACATCATGGCGTTCTATCAGCTGAATCACCTTCGCTTAGATGGTACTCATTCGGTATTCGTATCGTTGGGTGGCACGTTCTCCGACAGTCAGATCAAGGGTATCATGGCGCATTACCCGGAAGCCAAGGCGATGGACTGTTTTGATAATGACCTTGCCGGGCGTATCTATGGAATCCGCATGGCTGCCTTGCTGGAGGGCATCCGCTTGAATGTGCATAAGGAAGAGGACAAGGTGAAGATTACTGTTGGCGCGAAGAACTTTGCCATTGCTAATGAACAGCTGTCCATCCGTGAGCTTCGCAAGCATATCCACATCCGCTATAATGTAGGTGAATGGAAGGCTGCTGCGAACTACAAGGACTGGAACGACCAGCTGATGGGTAAACAGATGGAAGTTGTGGCGGTAGAAAACAAGTTTGCAAGAGATCGGAATCTGGCTGACCGCCGAGAGAAAGGGGTGGGCTTATGAAACGAATCTTCATCATATCATTGTTGGGTAGTTTAACTTTCTGCCCTATGATGGCACAACAGACGGACCCGACGCTGACGGGTGCAGTGATAGCGCAGAGCGGAATGCTGAAAAAGATTTTCAAGGACCGCGAGAAGACACAGAAGAAAATCATTGCTGCGGAAACGGCAGTCACTGTGGCGATGGACAGAATGCACAAGGTGGAAGACAAGATGCTGACGTATCTCTCCAATGCACAAGGAGCCATGCAGAACCTTTATCAGATCAAGCGAGCGGCAGAACTGACAACAGTAGAGATTCCACGAAACATGAGCCTGTTGCGCCAGTCGCTGCCCGGTCATCTGAAAGGAACGGCCATTGCTCTCTTGGTGTCTGATGAACTGACGGATGCTGCCACGCAAATGGCTTCGCTCTATCCGTTCATGAAACAACTGGTAACGAGCGGCACATACAACGTGAGTGGCTATGATGTCACCGGCAAGTCTGTGAATGAGAAGCATAAGGTAAACCTACTGTCATCGGCGGAACGGTATTACATTGCCAATGAGGTGGTGACGAAACTGGAGACGATCAACACCGATCTGTGGCTGCTGGCATGGCAGATAAGGACGTACTCGTGGAATGACCTGTGGTTTGGACTTGACCCTGAAGGTTGGGCCACGGTGATGTCAGGAAAGGCGATTGTGGATGGACTAATCTATGAGTGGAAATATATTTGAGAGGTCTGAATATGGGCATTTTTCTGTACTTTTGCATGGCGACACTTTGTTATTTCGAGGAAGAGCAGTGCAAACAACGGATTTGCCTTGTAATCATTAAACTTAAAAAAATAACAAAGATATGAGTGATACAAATAACTTAATGATTTGCCCTGTTTGTGGCAGAGGTACAATGGTGCACGACGAGCAGGACTGGAAGTGCAGTGAGCAGTCCTGTGGATTCGTTATCCCTAATCGTTTGTTTAATTTGGAGATAACGGAGGAACTGGTAGCGCAACTTGTCAAGCATGGTCATACGGGGGTGCTCTCTCTGCAAAACAGGGACGGACAGTATTTTAAGGCGGCTCTCGTCATCCTTAATGGAAAGGTGGTGGTATCATCAGGTGTACATTACATCGACGGAGTATGTCCTATCTGTGGAGGTAAGATGCGCAAGACCTCAAAGGGCTACCGATGTGAAAATTCCATCGGTGAGCATCCATCGTGTGACTTTATGATTCCGGGTATTATCTGCAACCGTAGAATTACAGAGCAGGATGCCGTGGCGTTCTTGAATGGCAAGCATATCGCCCTGGAGGGCTTTGCCTCAAATGAGTGGAAAATGTTTGCCTCGTCGTTGTCGATAGCCGAAGGTAAGGTGAAGCTGGAATCGCGCATCGCAAAGTGTCCGCATTGCGGCGGCGACCTGCATGTTGGGCTGAAGGCCTACAACTGTGCTAACTATCGCAATGCCGAATATCCATGCAAGTTCTCTATCTGGCGTAACATCAGCGGTCATGCCGTATCGGTGGAGGAGGTGAAGCAAATTTGCGAACAGGGCGTAACCAGGGACTGCATCGAATTTTACAAGGAAGACGGTACAGTGTACTACAAGCGGTTGCAACTGACACCTGAAAAAGACAGAATAATCATGATTTAACCCAAATCGGTCATTAGGATTTCTCTGTGTCGTACGGCAAAGAGAAATCCTTTAATTTTTTCCATATGGAC
>NZ_QFFX01000008.1:0-66501 GCF_023522295.1 Prevotella sp. TCVGH
CTTCACGCTAAGTGAATGATAATGAACAGTTAATAAATTACAAATATTTTCCAATTATTTGGAAAGCAACATAGAAGACTATGAAAAGAAAATTTTTTAATGCGAAATTTTATCGCAACAGTTCAGCAACGGAAATGATTGTGGAGAATGGCAAGATTGCTCAAATTGGCAATAATCTGCCTAAATGTGACGAGGAGATTGACCTGAAGGGTAAGTTTGTGCTTCCTCCTTACGTAGATCCACACTTGCACTTAGACTATGTTTACACGCTGGCAGAGATGGAAGGTATTGGCGCTGCATCAGGTACGCTTTACGAGGCTATTGAGAACTGGCCCAAATATAAGGCAACAATGACCATAGAGGGTGTGAAGAAGTTGGCACGCAAGGGTATTGAGGACGAAGTATCACAGGGTGTACAGTTTATCCGCGCACAGACCGACGTCACCGATCCAAAGTTTATCGGCTTCAAGGCTCTTATGGAACTGAAAGAAGAGATGAAGGATATTGTAGACATCCAGGTAGTTGCTTTCCCACAAAACGGTATGTACACCTACAAGGGTGGAAAAGAATTGGTGGAAGAGGCTCTGAAAATGGGAGCTGACGTGGTTGGTGGTATTCCACACTACGAGCCCGCAAGAGAGTTTGGTGAGAAATCTATCCACGATATTGTTGAAATGGCGATGAAATACAACGTGCTGATTGACGTTCACTGCGACGAGACCGACGACACCATGGCAAGATTCGTAGAGATTTTGAACGCACTGGTATATCTCGAGGATTATGGTACAAAGACCACCGCCAGTCACACTTGTTCGTTCGGTTCGGCTGACAACTCGTACGCATACAGAATGTTCGACATGTTTAAGAGAAGTAAGATGAACTTCATCTCCTGCCCCACAGAGAACGCATACCTGCAAGGTCGTCAGGATACTTATCCAAAACGTCGCGGTTTGACACGTATCAAAGAGTTCATGCACATGGGTATCAATGTTGCACTGGCTCAGGACTCTATTAACGATCCATGGTATCCATTAGGAAGCGGTAATATGATGAATATTCTGGATAATGCCATTCACCTATCACAATATGCAAGCCCAGAGGAAGTAGAAAATGCTTTCGATATGATTACTTACAACGGTGCTAAGTGTTTGAACATCCATAACGCATACGGACTGGAAGAAGGCAAGGATGCTAACTTTATCGTTCTGGACGGCGACAGCTCATGGGATTGCATCCGCAGACGTGTTGGTGTGCTGGCTTCTGTAAGAAAGGGTGAATTCTTGTTTAAGAAGAAACCGACAGAATATGAGATTCCTTTCAAGATGTAAGGACAAAAATAACGAGCGAACAAGTTGAGAAATTGACTGTTCAAACTCTAAAGTTATAATCACAAAAAAGGCTACTATCGAAAGAAGTAGCCTTTTTTGTGATTATATTTTACTTGTAAATTATCCTATCCGACGCAATGTGTGTCTTGCAAAGATAGAAATAATCATTCCTGGAACCGCCATTACTACCGCATACCACAACAGGCTGAACGCTCCAAAGCGTATCAACAGCAGTCCTGCAATCCAAGTTGTGACCATAATAGAGAGGTTAAACATGCACGACTGCACCGACATTGCCACATCCTTGGCTTTCTCTACTTGGTTGCCCACAGCTGCCTGGAACAACGTAACGAGTGGTCCAAATGACAATCCCCACAAGAAGAAACCGAAATGAGAAATGCCGCTGGCACCCTTAAAGAAGTAGAACAGCAACATAGCGATGCCAAGGAGAGCAAACATCAACACAGTAAGCTCACGCAGATACATGTCAATATACTTCGTAGCAATAATAATGGAAATCAAAGAACCGATGCCGAAAACAAGCAACGCCATCTCGACGCCACCTTCAATGCCTATCTCTCCTACCAATTGGGTAATGTAGGTATAGACTCCATAATGTCCACAAACGCCCAACAAGGTGAGCAAAATAATGAGTAGGATGGACTTATTCTTGAGCATGGCGAATGGTGAAGTGCTCGATGTGAGCTTCTCGCCCGGTGTTGACGGCAACATGAAGAGTGACAACAAAGCAATCAGAGCCACCAAGAGACCTAATACAATGAACTCAATGCGCCAACCAAACTGATCACCAACAGAGGTCATCAAAGGCATTCCAAGGCTAATACCTAACGTGTTGCCTGCCATAATAACGGCTACAGCTCTACCTTGATGACTTGGTTCAACGAGTCGCATACCATAGGCTGCAATCATGGGCCACATCACTCCTGCACTGATACCACCAATGAAACGCAGTGCCAATATCAGATAGTAGTTATGCACCAAACCCGACAAGATGTTACAAATCGCAAAGCCGATTAGCAACAGTAACAGTAGGTTTTTGCGGTTGAGGTGCATTGTGGCAGAAATGAGAGGAATACCAAAGATTGCCGAGGCAAGAGCATATAAGCCGACCATTCGACCGGCTTCAACTTCATTGATTTCTAAGTCTCCCATAATCTGTTGTAACACGCCTGAAGGCAGTAATTCCGACAAAATTCCGACAAAAGTGACCGATGACATCAAAATCATCAGCACCCAAGGAAATAATCCTGTTGTTTTGTTTTCATGTACCATACGTCTAATTGTTTAAGTAAGTTTTTCCAAAGATAAACAATTAAAAGGTACATTACAAATTTTCGATGATAAATTTACATATCATTTGCTTTATCCAATTTTTCCGAACAATTGGATGTAAATACGAACTAAAATGCAGCGGTTCATCAAGCGAATTAGGAATGCGTTCAATTATTGAAGAACAAAAAAATGTATAGGAATAGGGAACTTTTCGTACGTTTATACAAAAAGGAAAGAAAGGATTAACCTAAAAGGAACAACAATTTATCTTTCCGCCCAATCGCCACGATCTAAATTGCGATAACTAATCGCCTCAGCCAAGTGTTCGGTCAACACTTCTGGAGACGCGGATAAGTCTGCAATGGTACGAGCGACTTTCAAGATACGACTATAGGCACGAGCTGACAGGCTCATCCGCTCCATAGCAACTCGCAACATCTCTACCCCATCCTGATTGGGTTCGGCATATTGATGTATCATGCGCTCGGTCATTTGGGCATTACAATAGATACCCTTGTGGTTTTGAAATCTCTCTGTCTGTATGGCACGTGCTTTCAGCACCCTTTGCCGAATATCTGCACTCGGCTCTCCAGGTTTTGTTCGAGAGATGTCCTTAAAAGGTACGGGGGTAATTTCGCATTGAATATCGATGCGATCCAGCAAAGGTCCACTGATTTTGTTCATGTATCGCTGTATTTGCCCTGGCGTGCAGACGCAAGTATGTGTAGGATCGCCATAATAACCACAAGGACACGGGTTCATGGAAGCAATAAACATGAAATTGCAAGGATACTCAATGGTGTATTTGGCGCGCGATATTGTAATCTTTCTATCCTCTAAGGGTTGGCGCAATACCTCTAAAGTTGTTTTCGAAAACTCTGGTAATTCGTCACAAAATAAAACACCATTGTGTGCTAAGGTGATTTCACCTGGTTGCGGTGTGCTTCCCCCTCCCACCAGTGCCACTTCGCTAATGGTGTGGTGAGGAGACCGAAATGGTCGCTGGGCAATTAAAGATGTTCCTGCTCCCAATTTGCCTGCTACGCTGTGTATCTGTGTGGTTTCCAAACTCTCAGAGAGCGTAAGCGGTGGGAGTATCGTGGGTAATCGTTTTGCCATCATTGACTTTCCACTGCCAGGAGGGCCAATCATAATCAAATTATGACCTCCAGCAGCAGCCACTTCCAATGCACGCTTCACATTCTCCTGTCCACGTACATCACTAAAATCAAGATCAAACTTATACTGATGCTCATAAAACTCTGCCCGAGTATCGATGACTGTCGGTTGGAACGTCTTGGTGCCTGTTAAAAACTGAATGACGTCAGCCATAGAATCCATACCATACACATCAAGTTGATTCACCACTGCGGCTTCTCGAACATTGGCTGTAGGAACGATAAGTCCTTTAAACTTCTCTTTTCTGGCACGTATGGCGATGGGCAACGCTCCTTTCACTGGTTGCAAAGTACCGTCCAAGCTCAATTCGCCCACCATCATATATTGCCCCAAGATTTCGGACGTAATGCTCCCATTGGCTGCTAAGATGGCAATGGCTAAAGGCAGGTCGAAACTACTACCCTCTTTTCTAAGGTCAGCAGGAGCCATATTTACCGTAATGTCAGCATGGGGAAATTTATAGCCGTTGTATTGCATGGCAGAGGCGATACGGCTTCTTCCTTCTTTTACAGCTTCGTCGCCAAGGCCTGTAAAATGATACATCACCCCATTGGTGAGGCTAACTTCAATGGTGACAGTTGTCACATCTAATCCATTGACTGCCGCACAATACGTTTTAATGAGCATAATAATTGGTTTATAGAAGCGTCTTTATCTTTGTGACAAGAGCCTCTGTGTCAAGTCCACGCGCTACAACACGTCCGTTTTTCAATAGTATGTTATCTGGAATAGACGAAAGTCCTAATTGATGAGCCAATTTACTTTCAAACATTTGTTCATCACAGACATTAGACCACTGGATAGAATCTCTCTGCAAAATATCCCGACAATCTTTCTTACTGGCATCTAAGGAAATGCCGACCACCTTCAGTTTGGCGCCATTCTTCTTTTGCAAATCGTGTATTTGGCGCAACATGTCTAAGCTTGGATAATTCCAAGAAGCCCAGATATGAATGACCACAAGTGGACTCTGACTAAGAGCAGAAGAGGTAATGGTATTCCCTTTTAGATCGATGGTTGTGAAAGAAGGCAATGTACCACCTTGTACAACATGACCAGCAGACAACTGTTTTTGTAATTTTATCAGCGAAACATTGTTGGCTTGGTGTTTCACCATGACATCTACCAACTGCTTTGCCTTAACGTAATCGGGCTTTGGAGTTTTCAAAAAATACTTCATTACCAAATATTGAGCACCGATAAGTTGAGGATTATCGTGTACATATTCCTCCACGTACTTAAGAATTTCGGGTGGCGATGCATTGGAGATTTTCTTGCGGAACTTTGACATTGTTTCATTTTCTTTCGTTCCGTCTACTTGCAGTTCTTTTAGTCGTGAGGCATCGCCCTTCACGTCAACCGACTTACCAGGCTGTGCAAAAACTGGTTGCTCTGAAAAATTAGGGAATACAATCGAAAGGATTCCTTCTTTTTCACAAGGAATCTCGTAGGTAAATCGACCGCCTTGAACCTTAATGGTGTCCAAGCCATCTATGATGCCATCGGGACTATAAACGTAAAACTCACCCTGGTTCATGTGTAAAAGCTGTCCATCAAGCTTAAAATGGTGGCTATCTGTTCCACACGACACACAAACCAGCGTGAGCAAAATAAGGTATGCAATATGCTTCATTGCAAAAATAAGTCTTATCTCAAGATAGACAATTCAAGATCTTGATCAGCGTATGTTTTCAATGCAGGATTTTTCTTTAGCGCTTCTTTCAAATAAGAATCGGCAGCAAACTTATTGCCTCGACGAGCTGCTACAATGGCATGCAAATAATCGGTCATAGCATTGGGATTCTTCACATTGTCCAATGTTGCAGCAGCTGCGGCATAGTTCTTATTCATCAACTGTGCCAAAGCAGCACTATTGCTGATAATGCCTTCGAAATCTTTTTCTGCTTGAGCGTAATTACCTTTCGCCAAATTGAGACTACCGATAGCTACATTGATGTTCTGGTCACCTAATGCCTTCGCAATATCCGTTTCTGCCTCTTTGAGGTTGCCATTCTGCAACTCCAAAATACCCAAGTTTGCCAAAGCCTCTGACGCTTGTGGGTTGATACGCAAAGCCTGCTCGAGATAGCGAGTTGCACCCATTTCATCGCCTTTCATAAAAGCCATCGTAGCCAAGTTATTGAAAGCGCGATAATCTTTGTCATAGTAAGAAGCTGTGCGCTTATAGATTTCTTCTTTTTCTGCTTGATTGTCTACCAACGAAGCATAATATAACATTTCATCAGCACTCAACTTCGTTGCATCTGCCGCATATTGCTCTTTAATTTGATCGTCACTTCTACCAATTGTTTCATAATTGATAATTAAGCGTGAACGACGCAATTCGGGAAGAATACCATCTGCTAATTCGCGGAAAGCCTGACTCATATTGCGAATTTGTTGTTCTCTCTGCTCGGGATCTTTGTACATGGATAGCACACGCAAGATAACATCCTTGTCTTGAATATTGCTGGCTTGCACCAATTTCTGGAAGCCGTCCCAATCTTGAGCCGTATAATGCGCATCAACACCTGTAGCAACTCCTGTTTGTTTGAGTTGTGACTTCACGTAAGACTCTGAAGTGTTTTGGCGTTTGTTGGCAAGTTTGTCGTTAAAGCTATACCCACCTTCAGGAGACGCATAAGCCTGAACTTCCACGTTACGAATGTTCAGTTTCTCGCGATCTGCATTGATGCGTTTGAGCATGGCAACGAACTCTTGCACAGAGTTGTTTTTCAATTCACTTCTTCGCAGATTGGCTTGATTAACCAAGAACTTAATATTAGCCTCTTGTTTCTTGGCATTCACCCGCTGAAAACTATCAGGTGCCAAGCATCCACCATCACTCAACAAAAGCTGCTTATACAGTTCAGAGGTTGCAATGACACCAGTAGCTACTTTCACAGCTGGGATTTTCACTGTCTTATTTCCTCTTTTTGCCATGAAAGTTAAGTACATCTCACTTTGCTGCATGGCTGGAACAAAATCGAAAGCTGTCTTCATGGTGTAACGACCCCCTAAGCGATAGGAAATCATCTGGTCATTTCCCAAAACTTTTTCTCCCTGGAACGTGGTAGCAGCACCTTTTGCAACCTGTCCATTTCCATATCTCAACTCAGGAACAACCGTTACTACTGCATTTTTCTTCATATATTTTTCAGGGAACGCTCCAGTAATGGTAGCTGGAACTTGACCGCCTTTTGTTTCCAATGGGTTGGGAGTAACGGTAAAATTGTTAGCCGACAGCGGACCCATTTTTGAACATGAACTGAATGCGAACGCTGCACATACAGATAAAGTAAAGATGAGATTTTTGCACATAGTAATAAATAGTAATAATATTTTTCTTGAAAGTGTGCCGCGAGCGGGACTCGAACCCGCACAGCCATTACTGGCCAAGGGATTTTAAGTCCCTCGTGTCTACCAATTCCACCATTGCGGCAAATCATTCATATCGTCATCTTCTATTGTTTGTCAACGAAAGAAGTCACTTTCTTAGCTATGACTAACAAAAATGATGACTTTCTAAAAGTGTAAAAAAAAAGAGCGGCAAACGAGACTCGAACTCGCGACCCCAACCTTGGCAAGGTTGTGCTCTACCAACTGAGCTATTGCCGCATTTTTTACAGTTTGCAAAGGTAGCATATAATCTTGTAAGTCACAAAGATTTTCACACATTTTTAATATTTTATTTCTTCGATTTCAAAATGAGTACACCAACCTTCTCTTTTTTACAAATATACATTTGTCTATTTCGCTATAATTATATATTTTTGCACCAATGTCTTTTTAGATACGAAAGACTGGACTCAAAATACTTGAAAAATGTGTTATCATGGTTGTACAAAGAAGCGAAGCATGAACACAAAGCGTTACGCTACATCAATAATAAATGACTATCCAAAAAAAAATAAAAACGTAAATAAAATGAAGAAGAGATTAACACTGGCAATGCTGCTGTTCATTGCTTTGTTTGCCAATGCGCAGATGGTAGACCCCATACAGTCATCGGCTCAGCTTAAAACGAATAATTCTGCAGAGGGCGAAATTATATTTAGCCTCAAGATTGACAAAGGATGGCACGTCTATTCTACCAACTTAGGCGCAAGTGGTCCTATAGAAGCCTCTATTCACATAAACAAGATGGATGGCGTAGAGAAGGTGGGAAAACTAATGGCACGAGGCAATGAAATCTCCAAGATGGATAACCTCTTTAACATGAAGCTACGTTATTTTGAAAATAATGCGCAGTTTGTACAGAAAGTGAAATTCACCAAACCCAAATACAACTTGGATGTTTATTTGGAATTCGGTGCTTGCAATGATGCTACTTGCATGCCTCCACAAGAAGTATCTTTTAAGAAGTCGGGGACAGCACCTACATTTGACGCAAAGGCTGCAACCCCTCAAGAAGACAAAAAGGTAGCTACAGAAGAGCAAGAGACATCTCTCCCTGCTACGGATACCACACAAGTCCTGCCTCAGGACTCTGTCAAAGAGGCTGCCGTTGACTCTTCTGCGACTGCCGTTGGCACTGATTTATGGCAGCCTGTTATTCAAGAACTGCAAGCACAAGATGGTCGTTCAGAAAAGAATAGTTCTATTTGGTATCTCTTCATCATGGGATTTGCGGGTGGACTGCTGGCTCTTTTCACTCCCTGCGTATGGCCTATCATCCCCATGACCGTTAGTTTCTTCCTCAAGCGCAACAAGGATAGAGCAAAAGGAATGCGCGATGCCATTACTTATGGATTAGCCATTATTGTAATTTTCCTATCATTAGGATTGATAGTCACCGCACTTTCCGACCCACATAAACTAAACGAATTAGCCACCAGTGCTGTCTTCAACATTTTCTTCTTCCTCCTTTTAGTGGTGTTTGCATTGTCCTTCTTTGGATGGTTCGAACTGCGATTACCTGAATCTTGGGGAAACAAGATGGATAGCAAGGCCTCCTCAACAACTGGTCTACTATCTATTTTCCTAATGGCATTCACCCTTGTGTTGGTATCTTTCTCCTGTACAGCCCCTATCGTAGGTTTCTTATTGGTACAAACGGCAACCTCAGGCAACTGGATTGGTCCAGCCATTGGCATGTTTGGCTTTGCCTTGGCACTTGCTCTCCCCTTTACATTGTTCGCACTGTTCCCCTCTTGGCTCAAACAAGCACCTAAGTCGGGTTCTTGGATGAATATCATCAAGGTAACACTGGGATTCATTGAATTGGCTTTTGCGCTCAAATTCCTCTCCGTTGCTGATTTGGCATACGGCTGGCACATCCTTGATCGTGAGGTCTTCCTCTCACTATGGATTGTCATCTTTGGTATGATGGGACTCTATCTCATTGGTAAACTCAAGTTCCAAAGTGACATGATTGGCGGTCAAGACAAGCCTATGCCGGTAGCATGTATCATGCTTGGCTTGATTTCCTTGGCATTTACAGTTTATATGGTGCCAGGGCTATGGGGTGCACCCGTCAAGGCTGTTAGTGCTTTTGCACCACCTATCAACACACAGGATTTCAATCTAAATCAAAAAGAGGTGCATCCTGCCTATACCAACTACGAAGAAGGCATGGCAGCTGCTAAAGCACAAGGGAAGCCAGCTTTTGTAGATTTCACTGGATTTGGCTGTGTCAACTGCCGTAAGATGGAAGCTGCTGTATGGACAGACCCATCGGTAGCCGAAATTCTCACCAAAGATTATGTGCTCATTTCTTTGTTCGTGGACGACAAAACGCCACTCAAAGAGCAAATAGAGGTTATCGACAACGGAAAGAAACGCACTTTGCGTACCATTGGAGACAAGTGGAGCTATCTGCAAAGCAATAAGTTTGGGGCTAACACCCAGCCTTTCTATGTTCCTCTTGACAACAACGGGAAACCTTTAGCTGGCTCTTATAGTTATAAGGAAGACGTTTCTGCTTATCTTGACTTCTTGCATAAGGGGTTGGAGCAGTATCAGAAACAAGACTAAGATGTCTACCTTTATAGGACAGGATAGACTGTTTTTTGAATGTCCGTCAATGTAACATTGAAAAACAGTCTATCCTCCTCCTAACCAAACCGATACACACGCATTACCTACAAAACACATATCCTTTTTTAGAACCTATAAAGAAATGCTCGAAGAAAACACCAGAAAACAAATTATCCAACTCATTCAGCAAGAAGTAGTCCCTGCCGTTGGATGCACAGAACCTATGGCTGTGGCACTTTGCACGGCAAAGGCAACAGAATTATTAGGGTGCCAACCCGAGAAGATTACGGCTCTACTGAGTCCAAACATCCTGAAAAATGCCATGGGAGTAGGCATTCCTGGTACAGGCATGATAGGACTTCCCATCGCAATTGCCTTGGGTGCCATTGTTGGTAAGTCGGAGTATCAATTGGAAGTGATTAAAGACCTAACTCCTGAAACGCTGGATGAGGGAAAAAAATATGTCAAAGAGAATAGAATCTCCATACAACTGAAACAGGACATTACCGAGAAGCTTTACATTGAAGTTATCTGCGAGACTGGTGAGAACCATGCCACAGCCGTCATTGCAGGAAGTCACACCCAATTCATTTACTTAGAGCAAAACAACCGTCCCTTACTTCAACAAGCGCATTCTTCAAGTTCTGAAGCACAAGGAGATGATATACAACTGGACTTTAGAATGGTCTACGAGTTCGCAACCACTACCCCATTACAAGAAATTGCCTTTCTATTGAAAACTAAAGAATACAATATGGAAGCGGCGGAACAATCCTTAAAGGGAAATTATGGTCACTGTTTGGGCAAGACTATGGAACGACCGCTAAGCCGTGGCATCTTTGGCAATAGCATCTACTCACACATCATTTCCAAGACTGCCTCGGCATGTGATGCACGAATGGGTGGCGCTATGATACCAGTAATGAGCAATAGTGGCTCTGGCAACCAAGGTATCTGTGCCACAAATCCCGTTGTAGTGTACGCAAGTGAAAACGAAAATACTGAAGAAGAACTGATACGTGCACTCACGTTAAGTCATCTTACCGTTATCTACATCAAGCAAAGCCTCGGCAAGTTGTCAGCCCTTTGTGGCTGCGTGGTTGCAAGCATCGGTTCGAGTTGTGGTATCACCTATTTAATGGGGGGCGACTATGCGCATATCTGTTATTCCATTAAGAACATGATTGCCAACCTAACAGGCATCATTTGCGACGGAGCAAAACCCAGTTGCTCATTAAAAATCAGCTCTGGCGTCAGCACAGCAGTACTCTCGGCATTGCTATCCATGGAGAACAAGCACGTCACCTCAGCCGAAGGCATCATTGATGAGGATGTAGATCGCTCCATCCGTAACCTCACCAGCATCGGTAAAGACGCCATGAACATCACCGATGAAATGGTATTAAAAATCATGACATCCAAACAGCACTGTTGAAGTTGATTCTATCAACCAAGTAAACAACGCAAGTTCAGACAAATCAAGTTTAACACATTTGTAGCATTTGTCGAAAACTTGCGTTCATCTTTTGCTTAAATATGCAATCCGTGTTGCTTATTACATTCGCTATTTAACTTCTCCCCCTATAAGTCATGAATCGTTTTACCGCGAAGGATAAGGATACAAAGGTATGACGAACAGCCAAAAAACGAGTGCCTCTTTTCTGAAAAGGGGCACTCGTTGATGTAATAATCGTAATCTCTTTAAGAACCTTATGGTCGCTTGTCTGTCATGAAGAACTCAAGCGTACCACCAGAAACAATATCTTTGTAATCAATATACAACTTTTTGTACGGACGTCCGTTCAACTTGATTTGCTGGACATACACGTTTTTTGCACTGTTGTTATGCGCAATGATAGTGAAAGTTTTGCCTTTACCGACATTCACGACTGCTTTGTCAAACAAAGGCGAACCGAACATGTATCGTCCACCTGCAGGCTCTACTTGATAGATACCCAAAGAAGAGAGAATGTACCATGCGGACATCTGTCCCACATCTTCATTTCCACTCAGTCCGTCGAAATCATTGTGGTACATAGTCTTCAGCACCTCACGTACTTTCTCTGCCGTTTTATCATGCTGCCCCACATAGTTATACATATATAAGATGTGATGACTTGGCTCATTGCCATGTGCATACTGTCCGATCAAACCCGAAATGTCTGGAGAAGCGTTCTCTCCCAAATCTCCAGAGATAGTGAACAGCGAATCAAGCTTAGTGACAAACGGGTGTTTCCCATCAAAAAGTTTGATCAGTCCAGGCACATCATGGGGCACAAGCCATGTATATTGCCAGGCGTTTCCTTCGGTATAATCGTCATTACGGTGTGAAGAATGGAAGGGATTGAATGGTTCACGGAACTTTCCGTTGTCGACACCTCGCATAAAACCTGTTTTCTTGTCGAAATAATATTTATACGACTTGCTGCGATTGAAGAAGTATTGATAGTCTTTTTTCTCTCCCAACAACTTGGCAACCTTAGCAACACAGGCATCTGCCAAGGCATATTCCAAACCTTTTGCCACAGTTTCAAAGGTAGAGTCTCGATTCCAAGGAATATAACCAAACTTTTTGAGGTTGTCTAACGAACGCTCATCAAGCAACGAAGAGGTTCGCATCGCCTCATAAGCGGCTTTCTTGTCTACATCAAAGCCTTTGAGAACGATGTCGGCAAGCACTGGAATGCCGGGATTACCCACCATACAGTCGGTTTCATTGCCTACAAGATGCCATACAGGAAGTTTTCCTTGCTGCTGGAAGATATGTAAAAAAGTCTGTGCAATGTCACGTTGCTTTTCTGGATGAATAATCGTCATCAATGGATGGGCAGCCCGATAAGTGTCCCAAAGTGAAAGGGTCGTATAATTAACAAAATCACCCTGATAAATCTTTCCATCACTTCCACGATATTGCCCATTCACATCTGAGAAGACAGAAGGGGCTATCATGGTGTGATATAAGCCTGTGTAGAATATCGTCTTGTCGTCTAATTTCGGTGTTTCAACCTTAATTTTGCCCAATTCATCGTTCCATGCAGCATCAGCTTCTTGTGCCACTCGGTCAAAATCCCAGTCTTTTATTTCTGCTTTCAGATTGGCTTTTGCATTATCCACGCTCACCGCAGAGATACCCACCCTCACCAACAAAGGTTTTGTGGCGTCATCAAAGGAAAAGACACCCACGCTGTCGGCTTGCATCTCTTGCAACTTCACCGCACGTGAGAACTCTGCCACGAAGTACACTCGCTGATCTTTTGCCCAACCTTCTGATAAGCGATAGCCACTTACAGTGGTTGGATTTTCCTGTGTGAGTTGGCACTTTGTCATCTTATCCCAACCGATACCTTGTTTCAAGTTCAGCTTTAACAAGGGCTGTTTACTACTCAATGGATAGGTGTACCGATGCATGCCTGCTCGCTGGGTAGCCGTTAACTCTACCAAGATTTTACTGTCAGCCAGTCGAACGGTATAATAACCTGGGCGCACATACTCGGCATCGTGCGAGAATCGCTCGGTATAAGTCTTGGCATCGAACGTTGGTAGAAAGGCAATATCGCCCAAATCGCCAATGCCAGTACCACTAAGGTGCATGTGCCCAAAGCCGATAATGAGTGAATCGCTATAATGATAGCCAGAACACCAATCCCACCCACGTGTAATCTGTGTCGGTCCCAACTGCACTGCACCAAACGGCACGTTAGCACCAAGGAACACATGTCCATGCCCACCAGTACCGATATATGGATTAACAAACTTGGTGAAAGAGTCTTGCGCTGCCGAGACAGACATACTGAAGCCAGCCAACACAAGAGCCAGCAGTTGAGTCTTAAGATAAAATTTTCCGAATTTCATAGGTTGTAATCATGAGTTTTTAGTTTGCAAACATCCTTTTCCATGGGATGCTCACTTTTGAAAGTGCTAAGATACGAAATTTATTTCGATAACCGACCCATCCTCCCTCTCATTTTTGCGCATAACAACAACGCACTTCACCCAAGACTGATAAACGAAAGGGGCAAAGATTTGTCAGTCTCAATATTTTTTGCGAATATTGCACCGTCAAATCAAAGAAATATGAGCATTATTAGATTTATCAAGAACTGGACGCTACCCATCTCCATGGCAATTGGTATGACGACTTACAGTGTGTTTGCTTTCATTCCCCCGTTAGATGGAGCAGCCACTTTTTTTGCTCCTATCATGGACGCTATCCTCCCTCTCTTCATGTTCCTCATTCTGTTTGTTACCTTCTGCAAGGTAGATTTTAGACGTCTAATACCGGTGAAATGGCACTTTTGGGTGGGTGTTTTCCAAGTAGTCTTTGTTTTGCTCATCATGGTTGTTATCTTGGGATGCAAGCTAACAGGCAACGCTCTTATCCTCATGGAAGCCTTGCTCACTTGTATCATTGGTCCATGTGCGGCGGCGGCGGCAGTGGTGACACAGAAGTTAGGTGGAAATTTGGAAGAGATGACGACATATACCTTTCTCTCTAACTTCATCACAGCATTACTCATACCCATTTGCTTCCCACTGATAGAGCATTCCGAACATATCACTTTTCTTAGTGCCTTCCTAAAAATATTAAACGAGGTGTGTATCGTATTGGTGGTTCCGATGTTCATGGCTTACATCGCAAAGCACCATTTTCATCGATTTCATCGGTGGGTCATCGGTATAAAAGACCTGTCTTACTACCTTTGGGGATGCTCGCTAATGATTGTTACAGGCACAACACTGAAAAACATTGTACACGCTGAGACAACCACTTCTTTTCTTGTCCTTATTGGCTTGCTTGGACTTGTACTATGTGTCACACAGTTTGCAGCAGGTAGAATGATTGGACAGCGCTTCGATGCGACGGTCAATGCAGGTCAAGCCCTTGGACAAAAGAACACCGCATTTGCCATTTGGATTGCCTACACCTATCTCAACCCCATTGCATCGGTTGGTCCGGGCTGTTACATCCTTTGGCAAAACATCATCAATAGTGTTGAAATTTGGCTTTATAGACGAAAAGGGTTGGAACGCTCTGCGTAATACTGAAAGCCAAAACCACCGATGCTCCACGCTTTTTATCGCTAACAAGCCATTCTCTCTGAACTACTCAGAAAAGCACCATGACACCTTATCTTTAACAACGAAAGACGCAAAAAGAACTAAAAACATTGCTACAAAAAACATTTCACGGAAAAGTCGTGGTGCAAAGACAAGGTTAAGAAGTCAAGTCGTCTGTTCTTCATCTATCCATAAGTCCTTGTAGGCGTCGTTTCTTTGCAGAATGACGCGTGCAAACGAACAAACGGGAAGTATCTTATAATGCTGTTCCCGTGCATAGGCAATCGCTGCCGACATCAACATTTTCCCGATGCCCCGCCCTTCTTGATAAGCATAGGTATGCGTAATCGTGAGGATGTTTTCATGTATTTCAAATTCAAGCAGTCCCACTTCATGTCCATCTTCTATGGCTTGAATTTTACAGGATGGTGTGTGAATATGAGTTTCTATCATCGGCAGTTGATTCTGAATAGATGTTTAATTGACGCTTAGTACTCCATGAGGACCCGTGGTCGTTGCACGGTATCGAGTTAATTTATACCCCGGTTCTCCCTGAACAATATTTCCACCTGTATTAAGATTATAAGTTCGGTGACATGCCTTACAAGAAGCAATGCCTGTAGACGAACAACTTAAAGGATAATCTTTCCGTGGTATCTGACGCCAATCAAAGCAGTTTGGGCATTGATTGTCGTACGCATAAAAAATAGCGGGCTGGTCGAGATTGCCATAGCCCACAATCACACCGTTGTTATAACCGATGATAAAGTGCATACGTTGCTCCTTTGCATGGAAGATGGACAAGCTCTGGTTGCCCTGATTGTTCTTAAAAAAGAAATGAGGTGCACCAGCTTTCATCGTTTGTTGAATTAAACAGTACACACCCGGTGATGCAGGATTCATGGCACTTGCAAGTGTCGCATCTTGATGTTCTTGGTTATTCACCAACAGGTGACATCTTACAGAACTGAATTCCTCTTTACTGTCGCCACAAGAAACCCATAAAAGTACGATACAAAAAAAGATAACGACTTTATTCATAGTGAATCATTTGTAACACGTCTGCCACTTTCTCAATCCCTTCTTGCAAAGGTTTCTTTATCATGCCTTTCATGAACATATTGACTTCTGCCTGAATTGTTAATTTCATCTTACTTGATTGTGCTGTCACAGGCACTATTTGTATCCACAACGTGAGTGGAATGGGACTTTGCTGTGTTTGGAACTTAATACATTTAGGTGCATCACGCTCAATAATATTCAATTGCACGGCTCCCAAGGGGGAATTGATGGACACCGAGTCGGCATCGAAATTCAAATCCTTGAGTTTATCTTCAGGTATCTTATCCCGAACTTTTTCCAAGTTGCTAAGATCGCTCAACATTTGGTACACTGCCAGTTGAGGATAAGGAATCTCTCGAATAGAACTTTCAAATTTCGCAGACATGCTTATATGGTTTTTGATAAATGAATAAAAAAGTTGGTAAGTTATTGACAATCCATTGGTGGCTACTTTCTCCAATTGGCAGGGTCTTCACGCCACTGGTGCAACAAGTCTAAGTCACGCTCTTGAATATAACCAATAGACAAGGCTTCTTCAACCATGTTTTCATAATCTGTCAAAGTAACTAATTGAAGGTTCGCCTCTTCAAAAGCTTTTGCTGCAACGGGGAAACCGTATGTAAACGACGCTACCATGCCCACAACATCGGCACCTGCTTTGCGTAAAGCCTCTACTGCCTTCAGCGAACTACCACCTGTAGACACCAAGTCTTCTATCACCACGACCTTTGCATTGGGCTTTAGCTCACCTTCTATCAAGTTTTCAAGTCCGTGGTCTTTGGGTTTGCTACGAACATAAACCATCGGTAAATTCAACGTATCTGCAATGAGAGCAGCCTGAGGTATGCCTGCCGTTGCCACACCAGCGATGACATCCACTTCGGGGAAATGCTCCAAAATGGCATGAACCATACCTATCTTTACAAACGTTCGTACCGCAGGAAACGAAAGTGTCTTGCGGTTATCGCAATAAAACGGAGACTTCCAACCCGATGCCCATGTAAACGGTTCATTAGGCTGAAGCTTTATGGCTTTGATTTGTAACAATTTTGAAGCAAATTCTCTTTTGAGCGTTGTCTTTTCCATAATTCATTGATATTTTTATTTTGCAAAGTTAAATGAAATACACAAGATAACAAAAAGTAACGCACGAAAATGCGTGGCTCTTTCACGCAAAAACAATATCTTTTGTTGTTGTAAACAGCGTAGAAGAAATCAACAACGAAATCAACAGAAAACACGAAAATGTAAGTGCAATATAAAAAAGGACAAAGAACGTGGACGTTCAAACGAAAAGAAAGAAATACGTTGTAACCTCTCTCCTAACTATCGTCAAAAGAGAATGACTGTAACTATGTGTTTAGGTTTTTTAGGTAGAACGGGACGTTCTTTCGTGAAATTTCTTTGGCGATAATGTTTTTAGATTCTTTTGTGTTTTTCGTTGTTAAAGAATGAAATGTCATGATGTTTTACTGTTAGTAGGCGAAATTGTTGATGCGCTGTATTAGAGGATAAAAATGCTGAATTTTCTTTACAAATAGCCTCTCATAACTCGCGTGAAAACAACCAACGGCAAAGTTGGTCGCAAATACGCGAATTATGAGCAACTTTTGTAATCTATTGTTATTGAGTATATTACGGATAAACTGTCTCTTTTCTATTCGATTCTTACCACTTTTCAGCGGCTAAAGCATTGAGATAAGCTTACTATTTGCATGCTTTAAGGCTGCTACTGTATGTGAATAACACCTCTAAAGAGTGTTTCCAAGACCGTAAAGTCAATGTTCTAACTTGAAAAGGTGCTTATTTTGACAAAATCAGCTTATTTTTGCAGTTCGTTTGCCTATTGATTTTTTCTATTTTGAAGATTTTGAATGGTCGTTTTTTGGTAAAATAATAGGACAAAAACAACGAAATAGATTTATCAAAAATGGTAAAAATTATCCAAATAGAGAATAGAGAATTTTGCGGATAGGCAGTGCTTATTTCTTTGTACACCCTAAAGCCAACACACTTATCTTGACCCTTCCGTCCCGTTGCAAAGTTTCCGCACAAGAACAGACGGTAGCACCTGTAGTTACAATGTCATCGATGAGCAGGACATGCTTCCCCACGATGAGGGTGCTATCGATGAGTTCAAAAGCATTTTCTACATTCTCTACACGTTCCAAACGATTCTTATGAGTCTGACTGCCATAGAACTGAATGCGCCGAACCACATTCTTTAAGATAGGGATACCGGTCACTTCGCTCACCCCTCGTGCTATCTCCTCGCTCTGATTGTACCCGCGCTTTCTTCTTCTGGAGCGAGTTAAGGGAATTGGCACGATGAAATCGATGTTTTCGAAGAATCCTGCCGCTCCAAACTCCACAGCGGTCAAACGTCCTAATTCTTCACCTACCTCGGGATGATAGTCATATTTCAGTACGTAAATCACATGACTCACCTCCGACTGTGCATAATAATAAAACAAGGCAGCAGCACGCTCAATGGGAATGCGTCCCCAAAACAATTTCGCCATATCGTTCTCGTAGGGGTTGAGTTCAAAATGTGTGCGTGGCAAATGCCGATTGCAGGAGACACACATCACTTGCTCCGAGACAGCTAACCTTCTTCCACAGACATAACACGAGCGTGGAGCTAAGATATCTAACAGTCGACTAAAAAAGCTAATCATCCGTCGGTATCTCCATGTCATCAATGCACTTGCGTATCACAGACAGTTCGAACCCTCTACCCAAAGCGTACTTCATGAGTTTCATGGCACACTCATAATCGTTGCGCCCTGTAATGGTTTTCCACTTTTTCGAGAGCAACGGCTTCAATACCTCGATATACCGCTCATCGGAAATCTCATCCAAAACTTTGCCATAAACATCTTTTGAAACTCCCTTTTGATACAAACCTTGCTCTATCTTTCGTCTTCCCCACTTGTCGTAAGTTAGTTTGTCGTGTGCGTAAGCATGTGCAAAACGTTCATCGTCAATGTATTTACCCGAGACCAACCGTTCAAGTATTCTTTCTTGCGCATCTTCTGCCATGCCCCACCTCATCATTTTTTGTCGCATCTCCCCACTTGAATGCTCTGCTTTGGCACACCAATTAGACAATTTCTGCCAAGCCTCCTGTTCTGTCACCTGCTTCTTTTCTTTCAACATATCTATTCCTTGTAATCCATTTGCTATCTATCTGGCACTGCTGCACAAACCATTCTTTCTTTCCCGAAGGTGTCTTTTCTAATCATAATACCGATGAAACCTTTGTTTTTAAGCATTTCCACAACAGCTTTTCGATAGAGAGGATTAATCTCAAAATACAATTTCCCATGTGATTTCAAAGCCGTCTTGGCATAATGCGCAATGGCGTCATAGAAAAGCAGAGGGTGATTTTCTGGCACAAAGAGTGCTTCTTTCGGTTCATACGAAAGCACATTCGGCTCCATATCTTCCGCCTCATGGGGACATATATAAGGAGGGTTAGAGACTATTATGTCCCATTTCATCGCATCATTTGGTGCATTCAGTGCATCTTGGCACACGATTGAAACCGTAGCTCCTAAGTCTCTTGCATTCTGATTTGCCACCTGAATAGCAGTCGTGGAAACATCCCAAGCAGCAACCTGCGCATGCTGTATCTCCAAACTCAGCGTAATGGCAATGCACCCCGAGCCTGTTCCTATGTCTAAGATGGTAGGATTTTTCAGTTTCGAGTCTTGTATGGGTTCAACAATCCACCTGCACAAATCCACCGTTTCATCTCGCGGGATCAACACTCCGGGAGCTACATGGAAGGTGCGACCACCAAATTCTTTCACCCCAAGAATATATTGCACAGGCTCAAAGCGTTGCAGACGCAAGATGATTTCTTGCAGCGATTGGCGTTCGTCTGTTGATAATTCACTAACTTTGCCACAAATAATATCGGTCAGCGACATGCCATAACGCACCTCAAGTACTGTTCTTATCAAAGCCTTTGCCTCGGTTTCATCGTAAAAGGGCGTGAGTTGCGACCACAACTGCTGATAATTTTTCATGACAACAAAAATAATAAAAATATGAATATCAACCAAGATGCCATTGACAAAATGTACATGCGCCGCTGCCTTCAGTTGGCGAAACACGGACGAGCATTGGCAAAGCCCAACCCCATGGTGGGGGCTGTGCTCGTATGTGGCAACAGAATCATTGGCGAGGGCTATCATATCAAATATGGTGAAGCCCATGCCGAGGTCAACGCCTTTGCTGCTGTTCGGCAACAAGACGAGCACCTGTTGCCCGAAAGTACGTTATATGTGAGTTTGGAGCCTTGCTGTCATTATGGAAAGACGCCTCCCTGCGCTGACCTCATCGTAGAGAAACGGGTAAAGAGAGTGGTCTGCGGATGTATAGACGTATTTGCAAAAGTGCAAGGCAGAGGTATCGACAAACTACGAAAGGCGGGTATTGAGGTAACGGTTGGTGTGTTAGAAGAAGAGTGCAAGCTGCTCAATCGTCAATTCAATGTGTTCAATACCCTGCACCGACCGTATATCTTATTGAAATGGGCACAAACTGCCAATGGTTTTATCGATGACAATGGGCGTGCCATTGCGCTGTCATCGCCATTCACAAAGATGCTCGTTCACAAGTTACGCAGCGAATACGATGCCATTTTGGTGGGGCGCATAACCGATGAACGCGAACATCCACAGCTCAATGTGCGTGAGTGGAGCGGTCCATCTCCCTTGCGCCTTGTCTTACATCACGGCATCTCCTTACCCGATTTGTTAGACGATTTATATCAACGCAATCTACAATCATTGTTAGTAGAAGGTGGTGCCACCACATTGCAGAGCTTCATCAATGCAAATCTATGGGACGAAATTCGCATCGAGACAGCACCTGTCACCGTAGCACAAGGCACCCCAGCTCCTCGTGTACCACAAGATTCAACCCTTATTCATCAGTGCCTCTATGGTGGAAATATCATAGATACTTTCTATCGAGCTACTAAAAACGAATGTACTTTACGATAAAAAGGCTGAGCGAAAACTACCCAGCCTTTTTATCATAGATGTTTGAAACGAACCAATTATCGCTTGATGGCTTTAATTGATTTGTACAATTGATTGTTTTTCATCACTTGGATGAAATACACGCCCTTTGCACCATTGATGCGGATATTAGCCACTTGTCCTGCGCCTGCATTGAAGACATTTTGTTGCAACAACATGCCTCCTGCATTGAGGATGTTGACCTTATAAGTTCCACCTTGTGCAAATCGGAGATTAACACTTTCAGCAAACGGATTTGGATAAACAGCCAGCTCAACCTCCGTGTTGACATTGTTGATGCCTGTCAACTCAGCAATCTCAACAGTCTTTGCAGAGGTTGCAGATGTTTCGCCCCAACGGTTCATGAGTTTGATTACAGCGCTGTAACTACCTGCATTCGCATAAGTAACGGTTGCTGTCTTACCTTCCTCGCCTACCACGGTAGCTTGATCGAGAGTCCACGCTGGGGTGGTTTTTACATCCAAGCTACCTACAATACCAGGATAGCCCAAAGCATCGTTCATGGCTGATTGCTTCTTATAGGAAGCATTGCTGGTGTTCTCGCCACCGCTACCATCCATTACCACCACTTGTCCATCCTTGCCTGTAGCTTTGCCCCAGTTGGGGAACACGCTGTCTTCTGTTCTTTCTTCAAAGGTATAATAGCCTTGTAAGTGGTCAGGTACCGCATCCTTTTGATAGCCATTCATTGCTTGGGCGATTTCATCTTCTGTCAAAACCTTGTCCCAAACCTGTACATCGTCAATCCAGCCATTGAAGCCTGACTTATACACACCACCACCACCGATAAAGATATTGGCTGTTACCGAGGTATTGATGCGGCTATCGTTACGTGTTTCACGACGCAGACATGGAGAGAAATCTGTCTCTGCAACTTTCTTTCCGTTGAAATACATCACCTGATGTCCGCTCTCATTTTGCGTCACGGCAATGTGATTCCAAATACGCGGTGTGATGCTGTAGCCTGTAGACATCATCTGTTCATTAGGATTGTCGTGAGCCTCCCAACCCATGACGTTGAATGACACCTCATTGGCAGGATGCTTAGTGTTGCCTTTCCATTCAGGACGGATTTGTACCCAAAGGTCGCCCCAGTTATTGTGCGGCCACTTGTCGGCTACCGTGTTCTTGTTAATCAAGTTTGTACCTTGCTTGTCGTGAGCAAACTTGTCTACCTTGAACCACAAGGCATAAGTATAGGTCTTACCTTGTTGTATCTCACCGGGAATCATAAACATCTGTGGATCTCTTATCTCAATAGCGCGCGACACTTTACCCTCACCGTCTTTTGATTTATATGTCCACTTCACTTGTTCGTCGGTCTTTGCATTCTCCTTATCGGCAGTAACCGCTGTAACCTGTGGAACAGCACCTGTCTCTTCGGGAGTTATTTGCACAAAGCCACGAGTTACATTTTCTTGTCCCTTGCCGTCCTTCACATGCAAATCGTAAAGTCCAATGGTAGGAACTGTTGTTTGAATCATCGTTGAGTTGGTAACAGAAGCCATGGTCTTCCCTGTTCTCGGGTCCACAATCTTGATTTCTGCCAATGGATCAGCCAGTTCGTCCAAAAGTTTGATAGTAAACTGTTCATTCGGTTTAACAACAGGCTTGTCAATAACCATGGTAGTGAGAGGATTATTATAAGGAACATCCAACCATTCGCTCCATGAGATATCCGATTTCATCTTTCCATCAGGTGCTACTGCACGAACACCCAATCGAGCCTTGCGATTCTTTTCACGACTCATCAAAGGTGCATCGATTACATAACCTGCCCATGAGGTGGTTGCCGTTAGCACCATTTGCGACTGTCCCTCTTCTTGGAAGAGAATTTCATAATACCAAGTATCTACATCATCGTTATAGTATTTGGTATCACCCGTTTCTTCCTTGCTGGCATAACGCACTTTGAAATCTAATGCATTATAGCGACCACGTAACAATTGTGTCTCCTTGATTTCAGGCTTCAGTGTATTGAACGTTTGTGCAGGATTGCGCACAGCCATTTCACCCACGTACATATTGTAATCATCAGGAGTATTTTCAACAGCGATACCCAACATGGCAATCTCTGATTCGGCAGGAATCTGAAGCTCTTCCATGGTTGCAGTGAATGTGTTCCATTCGCCAGCCTTAGTGGCTGCTGGTATGTCTATTCCCTTGTACTCATTGGTTTTACCCTTGAGTGCCACAAACAGTTTCGCATGTGTATTCTTCTTGTCCTCACCTGTCAACTTATAAGTAATAGAAAATTCGTAAGTGGGTTGTACCTTTAGGAGTGTCTTGAACAACTTCACGCGCGAGAAGTTAGTATTGCCATGAAGAGACAGACACGAACCACCGAAATAAGCCTCATCAAAGGTTAAGTCGGCTTTTATCAATCCTGAAAGGTTGCCTGTTGTTGCCTGGTCGTTACGGTCAGTAATCCACCAACGCCATGTTGGCATCAAGTCTTGTGTGTTGAGATTATACCATTTGTGGTCAAATGTCACCTCGCCCTCATTGCGGAACTTCAAACCGTTGCCGAGGTTAAAGCGCGAAACGAACGGAACTGTCTGAATGGTAGATTTAGCAGATACCAATTCCGCGATTCCATGGAAGTTCTTGAGACTTGCATTAGACAGGTTACAACCGTTATTGATACTTGGACGAACCACAGGGTTGCGGTTACCACCACTAAATATCAACTCTTGCTTTTGCAGGTATGCATTCTGAATAGCAATGTCCGAGGTACCATTATCGGTGGCACTCTGATGAATGAGGCTTTGTGCATGTGCGCCCCAGAAGCCCACAGAGATTTTCTTACTCTTCAAAACTTCCCAGCTTCGTCCATAGCCTGGTGTGGTAAGTCCACGCCCTTGAATATCGAACCCAGCATACGTGTCATAACTGCTACGGCCCATTTGGTTGGCTTTGTATTCCGTGTTGGTAAGATCTTGGGAGTCCCAGTTATAATTAAAGAAGAGCATGTCCGTGGTAACATTCTGACTATCGCCAAACATACGTTGGTTGTGTGTTCCCAACCCATTATCAAACGTAATTTGTCCATTGTCGTTAGTACCGTCATACCAATATACTTGAAAGTCCCAGCCTAATTCTTTTCCTTTTTGATGACACGCTCTAAAGAAATCCTGTATTTGAATCATGGACTCTTGATCTGAATGGAACTCTGAGTTGACGCCAATGCCATTGATGCCATAGTATTTGAGCAGTTTCACCAATCGCTCCGCATTCTTAAATGTACCGTCATTATTTTTCTCAGTGACTTTTTGCATCAGACGCGACTCTTTCCCATATCCATACCATGGAGTGATATAAACAGATTGCGACCAACCTATAGACCATAGGCATCCTACCTTGACACCATTCTTAGCAGCCACATCCGAGATACCTGCCGTAGAGCGGAACCATGGCGATGTCCAGTTGCCATGAATGTCCACATACGACCACAAACTAAAGTTATCGCCCTCGAAACAATACCTTGGCAACGACTTCCAAGTCACGGTTGGATCATCCAACGGAACCCACAAACACATTTTTCGATTGGAGTCTACACCGTCTACTGCCAAATAATCACCGTCCTTGATTCGCTCCTTCGGCTTGACACGAGAGATGAAAAACTCATCGTCCATGCGAGAAACACCGTCTGGCTGTTGTCCTGCATTCCACCGATCCAAGTAGTTAATCAGGTTTTCAAACTTTGCATCTTTAATGTCCAAAGGATGTTCTGGCGTCCGTTGGGCATAAAGGGCTGTGCTTGCCACAGATATTGCAGCAGCTAATAAAATTTTCTTCATTTTGGTTTTGATATTTAGATTAACAAAAAACCGTTAGGTAATTGGAACTCTCAACATTGTTGTGCTCATCGCATTCAAGTTCTACCAACTACCTAACGGTTATATTTCATGTGATTAAAGTTTTATGTGAATTATTTAATCACTAACTTTTCCGTTCTAATGACATTTTTGTTTTGCATCTTTACAAGGTAAACACCATCTTGAAGCTCGTTTCGGCTAAGTGATGTTGGGTTTGTAAGATATTGTACCATCTTTCCGTCAACGGTGTAAATCCAAGCCTTCTCCACATTGGTAAAGAGAATGTCATTGCCATTGACTGTCACGTTAGAAACACCACCAGCAAACACGGTGTTGTCTACGCCATCAGTTCCTGACAAGCCCTCGGGCTGGTCAGCAATACCTTGGTCATGTTGTGTATCCACATATTGACGCTGCCCGTTCTTCTCTCCTTGTATCTCTACATCAAAGTCGATAGTAAATCCTTTGGCAGTCAAGCCAGTTGGTAAGAAGGTCCCCACAAACCAAGCATCTGCAAACACAATACGCAAACGACTTGTACCTACGTGAGCATCTTGAGGCACTGTGAACTTAAATGTATAGCCGTTCGGATCTTGTATCTCAGGACTTGCTGCACGTACTCTACCAGCAAAGAAAATCTGCTCACCCATAGGATCTTCGTTTGGAGCCTTAGGATAGTTAAATGTACCACTTCCGTCTAAGTCTAACCAACCACCTGCAAAGCACCACTTCAAACCGTCTTTTTCATTGGGAGCCTTAAAGGTCATCGTAATCTGTTGTCCTTGCTTGACAACCAACTTGTGGTCGCGAGCATTTGCATACTGTGAGCTATCGCGTGGCGATTCCGTAGCTGTATAATTCAAGTCTTTTACAGCACCAGTAGTTGTAACGCTTGTCAAGAATCTTTGTTCTACAGCTGTCTTGAATCCATCTGCATTCGGATTAATCTTACTAATTCCATAAGTATCTGTTCCACCAACTGTTTCTTCTGGCAATTGAGAAGCGTCGGCACGCGTAATCTCTACCCATTCGATAGGAGAATAAGTCTTCAAGTCTGTTGATACAGAGCGAACACCAATAAATGGTTTTTCATTAGCATCGGCAAATACGATGTTTGGAACGTAAGTACCCCACTGAGTGGTACGACCTACTTCCGAAATACGACCGTCTTTACCGTTCTTATACATAACCTCGAAGTGGTCGATGTTAGCCTCACAGTTGTAAATCATACCATAGTCTGCACGTACACCTGTAGAATGGTCTACATCCCAATACAGTTTTGCAGAAAGACTCTTCTGTGATTCTTCTTTCACCTCTACCATGAGATTCTTTACATTAGCAGGTGTAGCCTTCACGTCGTCGTTGAGCTCGAGCTTACCTACCAACACATTATACTTGTCTGTTACGTTCTTGGCGCGCAAACCAATGTGAGTAATGCGGTCGCCCATGTTAACAGGCAGACTCACCTGCTTCTCTTGCCATGTCTTGTCGTCAGTAGCACCTACAGCTACCTCTTTCCACTGATTATTCACCTTAACAATCAGGTACAAGTTAGACTCGCCAGCTTCTTTTGTCTTCAAAGCAACTTTGGCAATAGGATTAGCTGCACTCACGTTAAGGTCGGTTCTAAACAGAACTACATCAACACCCTGTGCTGCTGACTGTCCTTTCAACAGTAGGCATGAGCCACCGTTATACGAGTCGATGTGTGTAAATTCTGGCTGCAAAGCATTTGAAACAGTTTCTGTTCCTTCGCCATAAACCAACCAACGATAAGTAGGCACTACATCTTGGTTCGCCATGTTGTACCATGTACCAGCCGTTTTCTTACCTTTATAGTTGTAACGCTCTCCATTACCTAAGTTGAAGTGTGTCAAGAAAGGAAGATTGCCTTGTATCGCTGAACGCTCTGGAATGAACGAAGCCAAACCATGGAATTTCTTTAATGCGTTCTCACCTTCCCATTCATGTCCGCTATTTGTTATTGCGGGACGATTCAATGGACTTCTGTTACCGCCAGAGAAACCACGCTCCAACAAACGTTGGTAGTTGTACTGTGCATTCAGCGCATCCGAACCAGAGTTGTAACTCCAGAAACGGCTATCTCCATGCTCGCCCCAAAGGCAGATACCAATTCGCTTCACGGTTTCGTTAGGTTGGTAAGTGTAGGTACCCGTAGTCCAATCGTATTTTGCATTTGCTACCAACCCTTGCCAATTGCGATTCATACTAACAATCCAAGCGCCTCCGTAAAGGCCTTCTGCGGTTCCCATAGCGTTTTCTGCAGCCTGAACAGAACTTTCATAACCACCAGCAGCGAAATCACCTCCAGCGTAGTTGAGGAACAAATCGAAAGTCTTGCCATTGGCTTTTGTACCATATAAATAGTCAACTGCCGCACTCGACAGGCTGGAGCCTTGAGTATAAAGAGCTGCGTGGAAGTTATTGAAGCCCATTTTCTCTGCTTCCTTGTACAAAGCCTTGTGGAAACCTGTTACATCAGGATTAGAATATGAGTTGTCCTCCCAGTTGTAGTTGATACCGTCGAACCCGAAGTACAGCAAACAGTTGAGCATCGGCTTAACATACTTATAGCTACCATCCGAGTTTTTGGTTTGGATAAAGCTTACATAAGCTCCATCACCTGAACCTGCTGTCCAGCTTTCAAAAAACTTGATACCACTCATAATGTCGGTACCGTTCTTGTGTGCCGCATCAGTCCATGCTCCCGGAGCTTGGAACAAACCATGGTTCCAAGAACCAAAGAGGTTGGTGTAGTTCCACATAGAGAACACATCATTGGCAAAGTTAGATGATGGATAGCCACCGATGCCCTTACCCGAACCGCTCGGAATATTCATAAATAGGTTACGTTTCTCGTAGGTGTCTTTCACCAAACGGTCTTTGCGATCCAAGATAGTACGCTGCTTAACGTGCGAACGCACAAAAGCAATGTCAGAAGCTTGAATACCTGCAGCCTCAAATTCAGCCTTGGTAGGATAATTGCGACCATTCTGCAAAGCCTTGTCAAAAAGGTTCAGCAGGGTAACCTCATTAAATCCAGCGAAATCATAAATCGTGGATGTTGCCGTTGGCGACATGCCAGACTGCGCATTTGCGGGTCCAGCCAAACAAGCCAAAAGCATCAGGGGTAAAAATCTTTTCTTCATAGATTTGGTTGTTTTATTGATTAAGTTATAAATATTAAATTACTGATGAGGGGAACCGTCTGATCATTTTCAGCGAACAGACGGTAGTTCCCTATCACCGTATTGTTCATTTGCTAAAAGTTTCCTTTACCTTTCACATCCCACCATACACGCGTAGCTTGTTGGTCGGGACCGCCCAAGGCTTTCAGTCCAGTAGCCTGAATGTCTTTCAACGAGGCATCATCGCTATTGGGGAAGAGAATGCGCCGAACCAAATCGCCAGGTTTCAGACTGCCGTCACCTTCCTCAACGTTAAGAACGGGGAACATCTTTGGGTAACCCGTGCGTCGCATTTCGCCCCATGCTTCCATACTGTTAGGGAAAAGTGCGATGTATTTCTGCGTAATGATTTTCTCTAACTTCGTTTCCTTGTCATCGGCTTCATTCCATTTGACGCCAATCTTCGTCACGCCTTCCATATCTGGCGATGAACCTGTTGGGTCTTTATACGTATAAGCAACAGGCTTCTCCACACTTCCATATTGCGAAAGTATTGGTTTGAAGGAATTATAAAGGTCAGAGCCTGGTTCGAAGATGGAAGAATTTTCAATAGCTCTGGTATAGAACAGCTCGGCTTTGCCACCCATGTCCCAGCCTCGCAGCGCACCTTCGGCACGCAGGAAGTCTACTTCTGCCCACTTAAAGAGGTACAAAGGCGCTTTCTCTATCAGCATCTTGTTGATTCGGCTGAACCCAATAAACGGGTTAGAACCGTAGGACTGTCCCTTGCCAGTGTGTATACCCGAACGGATACCCACTTGGTCTGTTTCGGCTGGCAGGGTGACCCCTTGATCATTGCTCAGGTTTCCACTATTACGCATGCAAAGAGAGAAACTGTAGGGGTGTGTCAAACTCTTCAGCAGACTAATGAACGAGGCACTAAAACGCATATCACTCCAGCTTTCAGAAATTTCTACTAAAGGATGTACGCCTCCATACTGCGAGGGAAAAAGTGCCACTTCATACTTCAAATCATCAATCACTCCACTCTTCACAGCCTCCTCTGCCCACTTTTGTGCTAACTGAGGTTCTGCCTTGACCATGTGCATCGCCATGCGTAACTTCAGCGAATTGGCAAAGCGAACCCATGTTTCCATATTTTTAACACCATTTGTTTTGTCTTGCGTTACCTCGCTAAAATTGTCGACAATATCTTTTACCTTGGCCTGATACCACGCAGGTTTGCTGTCAAAATAGCGTAGACAATTAACAATGGTATCAATATTGGCTTCGGCACCTGTGTAGATAGTCTTCATGTCATCGTACTTGAAAGGTGGATCTACCTTGTTTGCCTTGAAGTCATTGTAAGGAATGGTTCCATACATGTCTACATTCTCAATCGCTGCGTAGTTGTACAACAACAAGGCTATCGCCTTCACTTCAGGAATGGAATCGGAAGATTTATGATTCAGCAGCGGCGTCAAACTGGTACGTGCTCCCATAAACTGACCGTTAGGTCCAGAAATCCAGTCCTGACTGGCATGATAGGAAGATATCAACTCACTGGCAAAAGCGAAGTCAGAATGTGGAACAACACCATATTGTGCGTACACATCGGGCAACGTATAATAACGCTGGTAAGCATGGGAAACGGGATATTGTCCTTCCTTTCCACCCCGCATACAGTACTGAGCTGCCTTCAACATACCAAAATATTTATCCAAACTCTTGGCTGCTGCATCTACTTGCTCCTCTGTGTACAACGCTTTATAGTTGATGAGATTTACAGAGTCTGCCTCACCCACGATGTCTCCCTCATCAATAGTGATGTCATTTGGTCGAAAATCATCGGTCGGCTCATCAAAATCCAAGCACGACTGCAGGGTCATGAACCCTGTAGTAAGTGCTGCTATTGCAATATATTGTATTCTTTTCATTGTTTGAACGATTGTTTAGAATGTTAGTTTCATTGATAATCCATACGAGCGTGAAGAAGGCATGTTGAACATCTCGAACGCACCTAATCCGTTACCAGTTGACAAAGATACATCAGGATCAACGGGTGAATTCTTGTACAAGAAGAATAAGTTGCGTGCAATGAACGACACATTGAGGTTCGCATTGCTCTTAAAGAGATTTTGGAACGTATAGCCCATAGACAACTCGCGTAAACGGAAGTTAGTGGCATCATAGATATACTCCAATGGACTCTTCTTCACACCACCGATACTTGTGTAATAACTCTCAATGGGAACCAGTCGACCACTACCATCTGGCAGGGGCATTGCCAATTGTCCATTGGCTGTCAAATTGTTTTGCTCAGCATACAAGCGTGCATCTGCGGTACGCTGTGACAATCCTAAGTTGTCAAGGTACGACTCAGTGAGCGAAATCACCTTACCGCCAATTCGACCATTGATGAGGAAGAACAACTGGAAGTTCTTATAGCTAAGGGTGTTGCTCCAACCCATTTGCCACTTAGAGTTCATGTTGCCAGCATATACCGTATATTTTTTAGAAGCCTCAGACTCAAAGCTCAGTCTTCCGTCTTTCGTCGTAACGAGTGTTCCGTCGGCATTGCGTTTGTAATCGGTTACATACATGTCGCCAATTGATCCACCTTTCTTATATCTTACGCGCACCTCAGCCACATCTTGGAACACCAACTTTTCGGTGCCATCGGGGTTGTAGGTGGTCTCCATAATTTCGTTATCGTTGTACGACAGGTTGTAAGAAGTCTTCCAACGCCAGTCTTTACCAAAGCGGAAGTTATAACCAAGGGTCGTCTCCACACCCATGTTTCTAATCTTTCCAGAGTTCATCGGCTCAATTTTTCCAGAAGCATTGGCTCCCTCCATATATTGATCGGTAGAGAGGGCATGGTAGAACGTGAAGTCGAAGTCGAGACGACTGCCGAACCACGACGACTCAATACCTGTCTCGAATGAGCGAGTTTTCTCTGGCTTAGGATTCTTGAATGATGAGTATGGTGACGGCGGAACGGCTCCGGTGAACGTGTCACGCGATGATCTCGCCAGTACCTTGTTAGGAATAGAGTTACCTACCTCTGAATAAGAAGCACGATATTTCAAGTAAGAAATCACCTCTGGCAGCTTGACCATAGAGCTAACAATGGCATTGGCACCAAAACCAAAGTAACCATAGCTTTCGGAAGTGCCGCGATTCTTGAACTGTCTGAAGGCACGATACCAGTCCTGACGATAGGAAGCATCAAAGTAAACCATATCTTTCCAACCAATTTGAGCAGTGAACAGGGCAGCCTTGTCCCAATTGGTGCTTACCGAAGCACGTGTTTCGCCTGCTGTGGCAGCATCGGTCTCAAAATAGTTCACGAGTTTAGAGAATCTTATTTTATTGCCATCCTTCGGAGTTGCAGTGGTATAAGTATTTTGGTACTTTGTTCTGATTAAGTGAGCCACCCATCCGGCTGTTGCCGATACACTCCATATATCTTCAAATGTCTTATTGTAAGACAGCAAGTAGTCGGTATAAATTTCCGAAGTACGGTCCAAAGTCTTTGAATAGATACCATAAGGCTCAATACCTCCTGGGGTGAAGGTGGTAGCGTATCGTTTTCCGTCGTTGTCGTACTTGGTGTGGTCAATGCTAAGACGTGCTTGGAAATCCAACCCGTCATAAATGTCAATCTTACCACTCACCGTTCCAAACACACGGTCGGTGCGCTGCTTGGTACTATTCATGCGGGTAAGCCAGTAAGGGTTGTTCTGGCTCTTCTCCAAGTATGCCCACTCTTGCATCGGACCGTTGAATGTCAAATCAGTGGTGGTAAGCTCGTAAATACTACCATTTTGCTGTACGTATGCAGGAACGTTCTTCGCCATCCACATACCATTTTCACGATAGTAATGGTTGCGATAGTAGTCCATGTCCAAGTTGCGTGGTGCTGTGTACATGTGGTACACTGGGTTCATCACGGTACCACCACCAGGACGGTTGTTGGTAATGGTCTGGATATAGTTGATAGCGGTATTGATGTGTAGTCGTTTGAGGAAGTTGTACGACTGTCGGAAATTCACCGTATTACGGTTGTATGAGTTGCTAACCAGCATACCGTTGGCGTGCGAGTTAGAGAAAGAGAAGTAACTCTGTATCTTCTCTGTACCTCCAGAAAACGACACCGAGTTGTTGATCGTGGTACCCGTGCGATAGAAGTCGTCCAAGTCGTTCTTGGCTGCATTACGCAGATGAACGGTATTCACGAAACCAGGAGCAAAAGGTGCCGACGAGTCAAAGGACGATTGCAAGGTTAACTGGTCTGCAGGGCGGTTAGCCACCTTGTCTCCCCAGCTGCCAATATCAAGTCCACCAGCTGCTTTGATGCGTGCACCATAGACGTTTTGTATCTCTGGTGTGAGCAGCGGCGTATCGAAAGTAATGTTAGAAGTAACACTTACAGATAGCTTTCCTTGCTTTCCTTTCTTTGTCGTAATCATCACCACACCGTTAGCGGCAGCCGAACCGTAGAGAGCGGCAGCATTGGCACCCTTCAGTACGTTCATCGACTCAATATCGTCAGGGTTAATCATCGACAAGGGGTCAGCACCTTCAGAAACACCTGCGTACTCGATGTTCGAACCATTGATTTGCCCACGTGTACCGTTGCTCATCGGAACTCCGTCCAATACAATGAGTGGAGAGCTGTTTCCCAACACCGACTTGTTACCACGGAGGATAATCTTTGACGCACCACCGGCACCACCGGCACTTGGCGTGATAACGACGCCCGACACTTTACCTTCCAAAGAGTTCACTGCGTTGGGGTCTTGTACACGCATCAAGTCTTCTGCCTTTACCTGTTGTGTGGCATAAGTCAGCGATTTCTCCTTACGTTGAATACCCATGGCGGTCACCACCACCTCGTTGAGCATGCTGCTTTCTTCTTTCAGCTTTACATTAATATTGTTGCTATTTGCGACAATACTTTGAGGTGTATAACCGATGTAAGAAAATTCCAACGTTGGAGCTGTCTCCTTAGTCACCAATGAATACTTGCCATCGATGTCTGTCACGACACCTGTCTGTGCGTTCTTTATACGAACCGTCACCCCAATGAGAGGTTCTCCATGGGAATCAACAACAGTACCTTGAATTGTGCGCGACTGCCCGATTCTATTTTGTGGTGTAGTTTTTGCTTTCTCTTGTGCTTTATTTCGATGAAAAATGGTAATCATCTTATTCTCAATAGAGTAATCTAAAGATGTATCGAGCACTCTGTCTAACACTTTTGCCACAGGTTCGTTGTTAAATGTAGCGGTAATCTTTTTCTGACCATTTACCTCACTTACATTGTAAATGATAGACATCTTTGTTTGCCGTTCAACTTCCTTGAGGACAGTCTTCAGCGGCGTTTTGTTGAAAACCTTTGTGACGGTTTGAGCAGAGATGCCCAATGGACACAGAAGGAGTGCAACGAGAATTGAATAATACAAGTATTTCTCTCTCATGGTTTCTTACTGTTTTTTTTTATTCTTTTAGTTAGAGTTAATTTATTTGGTTATTAATTTGATTAGGCAACGATGTAATGAAGATTAGAGGCTCTGAATGACAACATCTCTCCCCTTTTGAACCACCTTAATGGGGATGGTTTTTTCTAATCCTTGTAGAATACCATCCAAGTTTTCACCATTGTTTAATACAATGGCAAACTTTTCGTTTTTCAGTTGAGGGCTTTGTATCTTGATGTTGACATTAAATCTCCGTGACAGAATTTTAGCCAAATCTGCCAACGTAATACTTTCAAATTCTGTGTTTCCCTGTACCCATGCGTTCGACCTTACAGACGTTTTTGTTTTTTGCAACACTCCTGAAGATTTATCAAAGACGACTTTTTCTCCGGGTATCATCATGAGGTTATGTTTAGAGTTACTTATCTCAACACTTCCCTCTAACAATGTGGTCGTCACATCTGGATCATCTGCGTAGGCTGTCACATTAAACTTGGTTCCATGCACTTTTACGTCATACCACTTCGTGTTCACGGTGAACATGGCATGGTTGCAATGAGCAACCTCAAAATAGCCTTCGCCTGTGAGTTGTACTTCACGATTATTGGTATCAAAAGAAGCGGGATAACGCAACTGCGAACCTGCATTCAACCAGACATGCGAGCCGTCTGGCAACACCACTTCGGCTTTTCCACCGAGCGGGGCAATACAAGTATAATAGGCGTTGCTATTTTTATTGAGCCCCATTAATAAATAGGTGCACAATGAAGCAACCAACACCAAAAGGGCAGCAGCTGCAGCAAGTTTGTATCGCAGTGAGATAATGGCTCGCTTTGGCTTTAGAGTTTTGTACTTCTCTATTCCATCCCAAAACTGATGCCACTGCTTATCTGTTTCTAAAGAAGGGGTATGTTTGTCATTCCACTTTTGCTCCAATTCGTAAAACGCCTGTTGCTGTGCATCATTTCCGTCAAGAAGAGCGAACAATTCCCTCTCTTCTTCGTTGGTAAGCGTACCTTCGAAAAAGCGAAAAGCCAAATTTGACAATTGATTGTTTATATTTTCCATATTTAATTCAAGGACTCTGTATATATAACACGCAACAACGGTTTTACCCTAACTAAAAAATGAATGAAGTTAAAATTCTTTCATTGAAGACTGCTATTCTGACAACAAAAAGCACGAAAGGAACAAAATTGTTGCGACGAAACTTTATCTGAAAGAACGTAAACACTCTTAAGGCTGGTTCTATAAATTACCACCGCACATAGTCATCAAATGTTTATGAAATACGTTTTGTTATCTTTTGGCTTCTTTTTGGTTCAAAATGTAAGTTCGTTCAGTCGTGTAGCTCGCTACACTCCTTCACTCTCTTGCATTTTGACCTCAAAAATAAGCTCAAAATCTAACAAAGCTAATTTATAGAACCTGCCTGAAGAAACAAGCAAAGAGCCCCTCATGAAGGTCAAGTTGGTGGAGAACTTTTGAGCTTTCAACCCATAGCATGGAAGGTAAATAAATACTGAATTTTCTTTACAAAGTGCCTCTCATAACTCGCGTATTTACAACCAACGGCAAAGTTGGTTGCAAATACGCTGAAAATGAGCGAGGTTTGTAATTCATTGTTATTGTTGGTGTTACAAAAATTCCAACTCTTTTCTTTCCTATTTTTACCTCTTTTTGGAGGCTGAAGCATTGAGATAAGCTCACTATTTGCATGCTTTAAAGCTGCTACTGTATGTGAATAACACCTCTAAAGCGTGTTTCCAAGCGTGTTAAGTCGATGTTCTAACTTAAAAAGACGTTTATTTTGCTCGAATCAGCACATTTTTGCAGGGCGTTTGCCTATTAAATTTTTCTATTTTGAAGATTTTGAATGGTCGATTTTTGGTAAAATAATAGGACAAAAGCAATGGGCACATTCGCCAAATAATCATTAAAAACATGGCTCTTTTATATCAATAGGTTATTTGTTGACAAAAGCAACCATTAGCTTTTGTTTCAACAACCCATTGAAAGTAAATGAAACACTTAGTTGGTGGTTTCTGTTTCATAAAAGAGGCGTGCGATGAAGTGGAATTATTAAAGCATTCTCTTGTAAATTAGGACGATAATACCTATCTTTGCCGAATACATCAGCGTATTATGAAAACCTACTCAAAGGATTCCGCCCAATTATTTGAGGATATTAAGTCAGGAAAGGCAGAAGCGTATGAATATATCTTTAAGACTTACTATCCCATGCTCAAGGCGTACGCTACACGATACATCCCTACCAAGGAAGACTTAAATGACATTTTGCAAGACTGTTTCACCAAACTTTGGTTAAACAGAGAGCAATTGAAACCTATTTCTATCTCCTCACTTCTTTACACCATGGTACGCAATGCGTGCTTAAACTTTATTCGACAGCAACTGATTAGAAACCAATGGTCTATAGATGACTTACCTACCCAACAAGAATCAGAATCTCTTTATAGTTTGTTCTTTCATCATAATCCTGAAGAGGAGTTGGTTTATCAGGAATTACTTGATGAAATTGATCAAATATTAAACTCCTTACCGCATCAGTCGAAACAAATTTTTTATTTGAGTCGCCAAGAAGGACTGAAGAACCGAGAGATTGCCGAAAGACTTAACATATCGATTAAGACGGTGGAGTATCACATTTCCAAAGCCTTAACCATGCTCAAAGCATTTGCCAAAAAGCACCAAGATATCTCGTTGATGCTATTCTTCGTGGCGTTGCACGGTGCTATCATTTAAGGGTAACTGTTGTAGCGGAAGAAGAAATAAATATGTATAGGCTGGTTCTATAAATTACCACCGCACATAGTCATTAAATGTTTATGAAATACGTTTTGTTATCTATTGGCTTCTTTTTGGTTCAAAATGTAAGTTCGTTCAGTCGCGTAGCTCGCTACACTCCTTCACTCTCTTGCATTTTGACCTCAAAAATAAGCTCAAAATCTAACAAAGCTAATTTATAGAACCAGCCTCTAAAGAACAAAGAGGCGAATGTAGAAGAAACGACACGAGCAAGATGCACTCTCCATGCAACTTGCTCATGTTGATTTAGCTAAGATGTGTTACAGTTTTCTTATTTTCGGTCAGCCTTCAAACGGTCAGCCATGGCTCTTCCTAATGCTTCGCACTGGCTTTTGGTTTCTGCCGTGAGTGCTTGCTTCATCTCGACGGGAGTTCCTACAGGTTCGAATTTCAAACGATTTTCATTCCATTCGGCAATGGTAGGCACGGCTTTGCTCACCCAACCATAGCTCCCAAACCAGCCGATATAGTGGTTCTTGATGTCATGATTGGCAATCTCGGAAAGCAGTTCGGACATTTCATGATACAGTCCGTTGTTGTACGTAGGAGCTCCAACTATCAATCCTCTATAGCGGAAGATATCTCGCAGGATGTAAGAGTGGTGCGTCTTTGAGATGTTGTACATGCAAATATTCTTGATGCCTGCTTGACTGGCAGCTCTGGCAATATTTTCTGCCATGCGCTCTGTATTGCCATACATCGTTCCGTAGCAGATAACGATGCCTTCTTCCGTTTCGTATTTAGACATTTTATCGTACAGAGCAATTACTTTCTGAGCATACTCGTGCCACACAGGTCCATGGGTAGAACATATATAGTCTATTTGCTGGTCGGCTAACTTTTTCAGCGCGTTTTGAACAGGTACACCATATTTGCCCACAATGTTGCTATAATAACGTACCATCTCTAACCAAGCCCAGCTGGTGTCTATTTCTTCATCGAGTATACCACCATTCAATGCGCCGAAACATCCAAAGCCATCGCCAGAGAAGAGCATGTGGTCGGTAACGTCGAGCGTCATCATGGTTTCGGGCCAATGTACCATTGGGGTCATAAAGAACTTTAGTTTGTGATGCCCAAGATTCAGTTCTTCACCGTTTTTCACCTCAATGGTGCCTTCTTTGATGCCATAGAAGCCCGACATCATATCAAAAGTCTTTTTGTTACCAATGACTTGAATGTTGGGGTAGTATTTCTTCAAGAGTGCTAACGAACCGCTGTGGTCGGGTTCCATGTGATTAATAACCAAATAATCAATGGGTCGGTCGCCCAATACCTCATGCAGATTTTCTATAAATTGCACAAAAAAATCTACCTGTACACTGTCGATAAGGCAAACTTTATCATCGTCTATCAAATAAGAGTTATAAGATACTCCCGATGGAAGAGGCCAAAGCCCCTCGAAGAGGGCTTTATTACGATCGTTCACCCCTACATAATAGACTTTATTTTTTAGTTCTATCATAAATTTATTAAATATATTTTGATTTGAATAAATGGCTTGTTGTCGAATTATGATGTTTGGATTTCGGCTTTCATTTTATTTCCAAAATCGGTTGATACATAGTTGTTAATGCTCTTGCAGCTTTCTGCAGCAAAGCGTAATGCGCAGTCTATGAGTTTATCCCATTGTGTTTCAGACAACCCTTGTTGCAACATACTGCGTGTGATTCCATATTTTATCAGTCCAAAAATAAAACCGGCATTGAAGTTGTCACCAGCCCCAATTGTACTAACGGGTGTAGAAGCAAGTGCATCGTAGGCTTTCTCAAACCGATTTTCTGCAAAGAGTCTCACCTGTGCGCTGCCTTGTGTGCAAATAAAATGCTTGCAATAGAATGAAATCTCCGCTTGATAAATTTTAGTGGCATCGCCCATTTTGTATAACGTTTGAAAATCTTCATGGCTCCCTCGCACGATGTCAGCAAACTCAAGGTTCTCCAACAAGTTGGGAGTGATACGGAGAACGTCCCGCTGATGTGCGGGTCTGAAATTGACATCATAGTAGATAATCGCCCCATGACTCTTTGCATGTTCCAACAAACTAACAACTTGAGGACGTATCACAGGGTTTACAGCATAGTAAGAGCCAAAGATAACAATATCGTTCGGCTGGATATCAGGGAGTGTAAAGTCAAGCTGGTCGTGTGGATGATCCTTATAAAACAAATATTCTGCATCATTATCTTCATTCAAAAATGCCAGAGAGATAGGCGATTTGCTTTCAGGAAACACATTCACATGACCTGCATCCACTCCATTATCCTCTAAAAAAGTGGTAATCATTTTACCAACACGGTCGTTACCTGTTTCACTAATAAAGGTAGCATGGACGCCTGAACGCCCCAAAGAAATGAGTCCGTTGAATGTTGAACCACCGGGGAAAGCTCCTATGGGCTGACTATCTTTGAAGATGATGTCGAGAACCGTTTCACCAATTCCTATTACTTTACGCATAAACACATTTTTTTACCTTTCGTGCAAATATACTGCAAATCAGTAGCACGACAAAATAAAATGCCTATAATAATTTCATTATAGACAGAATGCGTATCTTTGTACAAGGAATGAAATATCTCATCTAAGAGAATTATTTAGTGCAATTCAACAAAATATTAAGCAATCATCATGACGAATTATCATACCAGTGTACTAACCAATGGTTTGCGTATCATTCACCATCCTTCCCCTTCGCCTGTGATCTATTGTGGTTATCAGATTAAGACAGGCTCTCGAAATGAAAATGCAGACGAGGAAGGACTGGCACACTTCTGTGAACACATGACATTCAAGGGTACAAAGCGTCGAAAGGCATGGCACATCTTGAACCTTTTGGAGAGAGTGGGCGGCGATCTCAATGCTTTTACCAACAAAGAAGAAACGGTTTTCTACGCAGCTCTCTTGAAAGAAGATGTCGCACGTGCCGTAGATTTACTCACTGATATTGTCTTTCATAGTACTTATCCTGACGCTGAAATTCACAAAGAGAAAGAGGTTATTTGCGATGAAATCGAGAGTTATAACGACTCTCCCGCTGATTTAATTTACGATGAATTTGAAAATACGGTATTCAATGGTCATGCTTTAGGACATAATATCTTGGGAACCACGCAGCGAGTACGTGCATTTACCAGCGAAGACGCACAACGTTTCACAAAACGGTTTTATCGTCCAGAGAATGCGATCTTTTTTATTGATGGGGATATAGACTTCCAACGCCTCGTACGCCTACTTAAGAAGGCAACTGCAGATCAACCTGCCTCAACACCAATTAAGCCCGAGTCCTTGAATCGCTATCAAGGTTCTTTGCAAATTCCTCCACCCATCATCAAAGACAAGGGAACTCATCAGGCGCATGTCATGATAGGTAGTAGGGCTTATGATATACACCATCCCAATCGTATTGCTTTATATCTCTTAAATAATCTGCTGGGCGGTCCGGGGATGAATGCCCGACTCAATGTTTCTTTACGAGAACATCATGGCTTAGTCTATACGGTAGAAAGTTCAATGGCAAGTTATGGAGACACAGGAATATGGGGCATTTATTTCGGTTGTGACATTCATGATGTTTCTCAATGTATCAAGTTAGTGAAAAAAGAACTTCATCGTGTCATCAATGAACCATTGACATCTTACCAGTTGCACGCTGCCCAGAAACAACTAAAAGGACAAATTGGCATTGCTTGTGATAATCGAGAGAGCTTTGCCTTAGATTTTGGAAAGTGCTTTCTGCATTACGGTTGGGAAAAGGACATCACCTCTTTATACGCACAAATCGATGCCATATCAGCAAAACAAATACAGCAAGTAGCACAAGAAATCATGGCGGACGACCGCCTTCTAACGCTCATTTATCAGTAACTTCGTTGGGGAGCGAAGGGTAATCTATAAAATTGAGCTACATAGCACAAAATATTGATGACATCTTGCGCTATGTAGCTCGTACTGTATCTTATAGAATGTTATCTTTTCTTTATCTCATCGCCCAATAAGTACCGCCATTTACTGCCATTCTTACTTGGTAAAGACCAGCCTCGTTCATCGCAACATTCATTTGTTTTCCTTCAGGAAGTGTTACACGTACGGTTCCATCTTCATTGATGCGAAACAGCTCCGTCTGCTTGCCTGCAACCACTTGCGACCAAGCATTCAAGGATTTGTCATAAATAAATTTTGTCGTTTGACCTTCTGGACTTGTAATTTCATAGCCATCTTGAAGGGTCTTCACGGCATAATATTTTCCATCTTGCCCCATTACCTGTTTCGTCTTACCAACATTTGCCATAGGATTGTCGCCAGTCCAGAACTCAATGGTGTTCAAAACCAATGCATCGGCTGCACTGCAAATGCCATAAGCAGGAGAAATAATTATGAAAATAAGTTCATTAAGAAACTTGCTGTCTGTGGCTGTTTTGTTCCAACTCAACAGCTTGTTGAACAGGCCGAAGCTTCCGATGCAAGATGTTGTCAGCAAGGTTGCTGCCAGCAGAAGGGTGGAAACCCTAAGATTTTTCTTTTTCATCATTCAAAGTGTTTTAGTGTGTAATCAGTATTCCAAAGATACACATTAATCATAGGCCAGCCATGGAAATGATGTTTTTTAACCTAAAATTTAATTTATATTATAGGTATGTATGCTGACTCCCTGTGCCGACGGCAAGAAATTGATGCCCCACCAGCACATCTGCAGCAGCGCGAAGTTGATGACGAGTATCCACAGCGCGGTCCTTGAGCTTCCTTTGCCGCCCAGTCGCAGGTGGATGTAGGCCAGATAGGCCAGCCATGTGGCCGCGGCCCACGTTTCCTTGGGATCCCATGCCCAGTAGTGTCCCCAGGCTTCTTTTGCCCACAGTGCGCCGAAGAGCATGCCGGTTGTCAGGAAGGCCCAGCCAGCGTAGGTCAGATTGTCGCAGATGTCCATTTCATTCAGGCTGGCCTTCTGTCGCTTGATGAACAGCAGGTAGGCCGACATGACGAACGCGGCACCCAGCAGGGCGTATGCAAACATGTATACGATGACATGTGGGGCAAACCATGGGCTTTGCAGGGCAGGCATCAGCGTCTTGCTGTGTATCTCAGGTTTGAGGATGTTGATGCAGATGAAGACGAGTGAGAGCAGGGTGGAGAGGGGAAGTATCCACTTGTATCTCCATCGGCTGTAAACGATGAGGCCAGCCAGTGGAAGGAAGAGCGAGTACCACAGACGGGTTTCTCCCATGGTTCGGAGCGGTGGGCGGTCAAGGGTTATCCACATCCAGAGGATGTACATGAAGAAAACGGCCAGGCCAAGACCCGTCAGGGTGTATGCCCTGCGGGATTTGTCCTTCCATGATGCCCAGGCGCCACCTGCCCATAGCAGTGCCGAGAGGATGGCGAAAGCCAGGAAATAGTGCCAGGTCATGGGTGTTCCTCCTTTCTTCTTTGTGCGGTGATGAAAACCATGACGGCTCCTGCCAGCAGCAGGCAGATGCCTGTGTAGACGGCGGGCAGCCAGGGGTCGGCAACCAGCTCGAATGTGCTTTCATCGCTCCAGCGTCCCATTCGTTTGTCGTAGTCCAGCAGGTAGATCTTCCATCCATCGACAGCGAATGGCTTATTAACTTCTATTTCGGCTGTTTCGCACTTGCCGGTCTTTGTGAATATTTGCACGGTTGAGGCGTAGCGTAGTGGCTCGCGTTGTGGCATGAAGAGGCGGAGGCTGTCCGTTAGGGTCAGCGTTTGGCTGGGGAACAGGTAGCTTCCGTCGCTAATCCAGTCTTTCTTGCGGGTTTTCCCGTCGGGCGAGGTGGCTTCAACGAGCACCGCACTCACAGCGCCGGATGACATCCACGGCACGTATTGCATCGATGCGTCCATAATTTTGGGAGCTGCCTCGCTGATGTTCTGCTCTATTTTGATGCCCCATCCTAGTAGCTTTCCTTGTCTCAGGGACGGCTCGAGCAGCAGGCTCTGGGGGGTTCCTTCGGGCAATGCGTTGCCCCGTGCGTCAGCCATCAGCAGCCTGGGCGGGTATTGGTCGATGGTAAAGCTGTCCAACTGGATGGCAATGGGCAGCTCGTGCATTCGCATTTGGCCGTCTGTGGCCCGCCATTCGGGCTGTCCCTTGTAGCAAATCATTTTCAGGCGCCTCATGTCGGCACTGCCCAGTGTTGCGGTGACCAACACAAGCAGCAGGCCAGTGTGGCACAGCAGCGAGGGAATGTTGCGCCGTTTCATCGACAACAGCTGATGTATGGCCGTCTCCCCCACCGTGATGGTGACCCAAAGGTATATCCATACAAATGGCCAGTACGATAACATGCGGGTAAGGCCGATCGCGTCTGTCGCCGGCATGGAGGCTGGAACCTGCCGGGTGAGTCCCATGATAACCGTCATCAATGCGGCAAAGCCAAGGGCAGTGGTGGCCGAATAGGTTGTGGTGAGATAGCGGAAAAGGTAGACGTGTGGGCGCAGGGCGTAGATTGTTGCCAGGACCAGTACGGTGCATGCCAGTGCGATGGCGTTGGCCGGGAAGGCAAAAACGCTCCAGTCTATGGGGCCTGCTGTCAGCTGGAGCAGTTGGCCGGTGATGACAAGTCCTGCGCCAATGGCTATTCCTTCTTTGTATTTCCAGGGTTTGTTCCACATACTGTTGTCGTGTCAGGATGTTTCTGCACAGGGGTAGCATAAGAAAGCCACTGCATGGAGCATGCGTGCAGTGACTCTTTCTGTTGTCCCCATGAAGTGGGTTTGCTCTACGTTGCCTACATGGGTTTCGTCACGAATCGGTGGTTCTTGCGGGCGTCGTCTATCCACTTGGGTACTATGTTGTTGAAGAACCGTTGTTTTTGCTCTCTCAGCTTCTTCATGTCAAGTCCTATGTATGCTTGTGCCTTGGCCTTGGTCGACAGGTCGGGCATGGGTACGTTGCCCGTGAACCCGTGGCGTGCCAACACCTTTGCAATCTGCAGACGTGCCTCTTGTGCGGCGATGAGGCCGTCGCTGAAGATGCGCATCACCTCTTGCGGGGCGTGGAAGCTGCCCCCGTGGCTGGCAAAGCCGTAGTCCCACCGCCACTGGCTCTTACGGATGAGTGCCAGCACGGGTTTCATTTCCTTTTCGGTAGCACCCTTGTCCCAGGCAAACTTGGCCTCGATGTGTGCGGCAGCCAGTTCTTTTTCCAGTCTTGTGCGCTTCTCGCTGGCCATGCGTTGCCTGTCGTAGACGTTCCGTCTCAGTTCTTTTTCGCTCTGGCGGTGGCACACCTGGCAGGTGCGGGCTATGTTGGCCAACGGGCTGGTGATGTGGTGGTCGGTGTATTTCACGCCTCCCTCGCTCTTGTAGGGCATGTGGCAGTCGGCGCACGAGACCCCTCGCTGTGCATGGATGCCTTGCTTGAAAATTTCGTACCCGGGATGTTGGGCCTTCAAGATGGGTGTCTTGCTCAGCGGATGGATATAGTCGTAAAAGCCCATCTTGTCGTAGTAGGCCTCGGCAGCCTCTACCGTAAGGCCGCTGTCTTGTGGGAACGACAGGTAATTGGTTTGCTTGTCGAAGTAGTATTCTGTATGGCATTGTGCGCAGACCAGCGACCGCATTTCCTGGTGTGTTGCCTTCTTGACGTCTTCCCCTCTGCGGTTCCATGCCTCGTACAGGGCGGGTCGGGCAGGCTTGAGGTCCATGGTGCGAGCGTCATGGCAGTCGGAGCAGCCTATGCTGTTCATTATCTGGTTGCCCAGCTCGCTCCAAGTTGCTTTGTAGAAGTTGGCAGTGCCCATTTCCCGCATCATCCTTGGCACGTCGGGTCCTTTGCATGTCCAGCATGTACCCGGCTGCATGTCGCCGTCGCCGTCGATGCCTGGGTGTCCTGTCCGCAGGATGTTGCGCAGGTCCTCGATGGCATGGCGGTGGCCGCGTGGTGTGTTGTATTCTTGCGAGAAGGCGTATCCGGCCCACAGGATGACCATTTCGGGGCGGTCAGCCAGTTCGTCGGTGGCTTTCGAGCCATTGAATTCACTTGTGAATGACGTGTCGGCCGTCATTGCCCAGCTCTCGTATTCGCGCGGGAAGTCGGCCTTGAACTTTTCGTTTTGGGCCACTATCGAGTCGGTCATGGGCGTACGGCGGTTGTTGAAGATACTCGCCACCTCGGCTCTCCGTTCCATCAGGGACGATGTGATGAGTCCCAGTACGAAGACGACGGCCATTGCGCCGCCAAACAGTAGCCATCCTTGCCAGCGTTTTAGTTGTTTAGCCATATCTGTTGGATTTTATGATTCTTACTTTTCCTTGTCTAACAAGCCTTGTAGCCACGAGGGCACTGGCGATCCGGGCAGTGGCACTTGCGTCTCGGCGTGAGGCGTGCTCGACAGGCTGTTCATGCCCCCGTGTGGCACGTCCTTGTGGCATTCCCAGCAGGCAAGGCCCTCGCCGCGCTTGGCCATCATGTAGTCCATGCGCCCCGTCTTTACGAGTTCCTGGTTCAGCTGTGTGTGGCAGCGTATGCAGTTGTCCATGATGACCCGTGCCGACGCGTCTTCTGCCTTGATGGTTTGAGCCTCGCCGTTGGTCACGAAGTAGTAGACGTGCTTCATGCCGTCTTTTCCCTTGAAGTAATACTTCATGAAAAGGTTCTGGTGCGGCACATGGCAGTCGTTGCAAGTGGCGTCGCGTCCGTGCGACGAGTGTGACCAGGTGGCGTAATAGGGTGTCATGATGTGGCAATTGACGCACGCGGCTGGGTCGTCGCCTATAATATAGGTGTGCATCCGGAGCAGGTAGGCAAACAGGCCGACAAGCCCCACGATGACCCCCAAAGCCATGAGCCCGGCAACTTTCTGTCGGTAGGTTAGCGCGTTTTTCCAGTTTGACAACTTACGAAGGTTCATAGGCCTTTCAGTGAATACTGTGGCAAATATAGGGATAATTTTTGGAATTGGTGTCAAGAAACAAGAAAATATTCTCATTTATAAGGATAAAAATGCCTTTCCGAAAAAGGTTAAAGATAGAGAACGGCCTCGTTGCCCATGTTCATGAGCAGGTCCAGGATGCTAAGGTTGGGGATGAATCCATGCTTCCGGGCATAGACCTGATAGTACGGCCGGGGTGTGAATGCCCCGTCGGGCAGTGGGTGTTTGGGGCGGATGGCGTCGCGCAGGTCTGCCGTTTCGGCCGATTGTGCGTGCCAGTCGTCAGTGCTTCGGTACGAAGATGTTTGCTCAATGGCGGGCTGTATGTCGAGCAGCCCGCACATCTTCATCGTGATTTCGAGGTTGAAATCGTACAGAAAAGTCCATTTCTTGGTAAAAAAAGGACGGATATCGTCTTCAAAAAATTCAAAAAAAGGACTCTCACCGTAGGCGGAGACTAAAGCATTCCAATGCACATGCCGCCAATTCGCATGGTCGCTAATACGTACGTCGCGCATCAAGCATTTTGGAGTGTCGAATTTTTCTACAGGGATGCTCAACGTTTGTACACCTTGTGTTGTCGCTATTTGGCAACGGTTGCGATAAGTTTGCTTGATGAAATGGTCGTACTTCTCTATGTAACAGCATTCATGGCGATAGAGTTTCTGATACCACTGAATAGGGCCGAAATAGGTGGATGACAAAAGAACAGATGCCATTTGGTTGTATATTATCTTAACTTATCATTACTTAACTGCCATTACTCTGCCTGTGGGCTGGCACGTTGTATTCGTGTTTTTTCTGTCGATGTTTCCATCTCCATAACGAATACGCCTTACCTATAATATCTCCTTGTCTCACCAATGCATGTTGTTGTCCATTGCTGACGAGTACGAATTGGCATTCACCACAAGTACAACTACCATGGCAGTAGTTTGGTATTTGATATTGTTCTCCCTTTACTACGATGGTATCGCCGGGTATTGCTATGATGCGCCCCAAAGCCTCTTGTTTGAAACGGAACAACACCACGTCTCCCTTTGAAAAATGAGTGTGCGAAAGTCTGTTCACCAATACTCTGTCCCCTTTCTGAAGTGCTGGACGCAACTCCTCATTGGGTACAATAAAGATGGTAAACAGATATGCACGTATAGCCAACATCACTACCGTACACACTACGATGGACAGTATCCATTGTAAAATGTTTCGCAAGGTATGGTTTTCTATCTATTTAATATTGTCAACCAGTCGAAATAGTCGATTCCATCGAATGCCTTTGAAGCCTTTTCGGTCAGGGTCAGACGACCACCAAATGAAAATAGGCTTGCCCACAATGTGGTCTTCTGGAACAAATCCCCAATAGCGACTATCCGCCGAATTGTGTCGATTATCACCCATCATCCAGTAGTAGTCCAACTTAAAGGTATAACGATGAGCCAGCCTACCGTTGATATATATCTGATTGTTTTTAACTTCCAATTCATTGCCCTCATACACCCTGATAGGTCGTTCGTAGATGGCAATGTTGTACATATCTATCTGTATACTTTTTCCCTTAGCAGGAATCCATATCGGTCCATAGTTATCACGTGTCCAACCCGTTACGGCATTCTGTGGATAAAGGTCACCAACGGTGGCATCGGTATTTATCCGAATGCTCTCTACAATATCTTTGCGAGCTGCCAATGTGCGAACTGCCTTCTTTGTGAGCGGCATAAAGCCATTGCGCTGCAAGCTGGCAAGGTCTTCCATCGAGATGCCCAACTCTTCTATGAGCGACTCTGGAATTTCGTTTTTCAGTTTCACATAATAAGTGTACTGCACATTTTCGGGTTCTTTGTTAGGTTTCCCGTCTAGATATACGATACGGTTTTTTATCTGTAATGTTTGTCCTGGCAAGCCAACACAGCGTTTCACATAGTTTTCACGCCTATCGGTAGGCCGACTGTCAATGTCGCCAAACTCTACTGGGTTGCTGGCAATGTACTGTCTTCCTAAGGCATAAACCTGCTGAAAATAATCGTGTTGCTGCTGTCTGTTCAACGTATTGAGATTTATTTCGCCGCCATTATTTTGCGCGTAGATTTGTTGTCCAAAGCCATACACCATATTATAGTATTCTGTTTGATAAGGAAGCTCTGTACAAATGGTATCACCTGCGGGATAATTGAACACCACAATGTCGTTAAGCTTCACTGAGCCCAGCCCTTTCACTCGCCGATAGTCCCAATGAGGAAATTCCAAATAGCTCTTCGTGTTGATGACAGGAAGTGTGTGCTGAGTGAGGGGCATTGTGAGAGGTGTCTGTGGAATACGCGGTCCATAACTCACCTTGCTCACGAAAAGATAATCTCCTGTAAGCAATGATTTCTCTAAAGAGGACGATGGAATGACGTAATTTTGAAATACGAAGAGGTTGATGAAGTACACCGCCACCAAGGCAAACACCAAGGCATCTACCCAACTCATCACAAACCTTACAGGAGGTTCGGCATCTTTCCACCACTGCCAACGTATCTTCTTGGTGATATATACGTCAAAGATGAATGGTACTACCAAAAGTCCCCACCAACTTTCTACCCAGTAAAGAAATAAAAGATATAAAATAAGTACGACAACGAACTTGGCCCATTGTGCCTTCATATTCAGTTTTGCTTTCTCTTTATCAATCATGATGTATCTAAAAATCTATATCTACAAACGAAGTGGATGGTTACTTAAAATTTGAAAAGGTCGCTTGTTGTAAGCAGTCCTGTATGCTGAGCCGTATATTCAGCAGCCAAAACAGCACCTAAGGCAAACCCCTTTCGGTTATGCGCACTGTGCGAAATGGTAATCTGGTCGGCCTCACTGTCATAAGTTACGGTATGGATGCCAGGCACCTCTCCCTTTCTGACACTGTCAATGGATATTTGATCCGCAGCCATAGAGTTGTTACCACTTACACTGCCGTCAGCTGCATGCAGTACTCCCTTCTGCCAACCGTGAATTCTGTCCATTTCATCGACAATTTCTTCGGCCAAGGTGATAGCTGTTCCCGAGGGTGCATCCAGTTTATGAACATGGTGAGTTTCTTCCATTCTCACTTCATATTGTGGATATTGGTTCATAATTTTAGCCAAATAACGATTGACTGCCGAGAAGATTGCCACCCCAATACTGAAGTTTGATGCCCAAAACAAGGTTTGTCCCTCCTCGCTACACATGCGCTTCACGTCTTCGCCGTGTTCTTTCATCCAACCTGTAGACCCACTCACCACCTTCACATGATGTGCAAAGGCTCGCAAATAGTTGCCATAGGCTGCCGTAGGTGTGGTAAACTCTATCGCCACATCAGCCGATATAAATTCGTGACTATCAAAATCTTCTTGGTTATTGAGGTCGATAACGCACACAATTTCATGCCCTCTATCTTTGGCAATTTGTTCTATCATCTTGCCCATCTTGCCATATCCTATCAGTGCTATCTTCATATCACATACTTTTAAATGATGACAAAGATAGTGTAAAACGGTTGAAAATCAAAATATTGCATTTGTTTTTAAATTTTATTGACGCCATTTCGGCTTTTTCTTCACAGGAATTTATTTTTTTGAAAAATTTTGCGTAACGTCCAAAATACGCGCATATTTGCAACCAACCCATTCCTCAGTCGCAAATACGCGAGTTTTACAATATGCTAACAATCAACACATTAAGCAAATCTACCCTATTCTTCATGCCATTCAAGCATTGCTTTTGAAGGCTTAACTCATGAAGTTAGCACTCCAAGGTTAATATAATAACGGGCTTGATTGCACGTTTTAGCAGCCTTATCTCAATGCTTCAACCAAGAAAGGGCAAAAAAATCGCATTTTTGCCTCTTATTTTTAGCTTAAAAATTTCTATTTCGCGATTTGAAAAATGTCAATTATTTTAACAAAAAGAACTTATTTCCACTCGTTTTTAGACGATTTTCGTAAACGGTTGCAAACCGAAAATAGCACACCTAAAAAAATAATGATGAATTGATGTCACAAAATGCGATTTCATTCGTTTACGATATAGATGATAGACATTCAAACCTTTGGCAAGAAAGTTGTGGCACTGCAAAGTGTGTTGCTCAAGCAGGCAAGTGCCATGAAACCGGGCAATGTAGACGCACAAGACTTGGTGCAAGAGACGTTGCTCAAGCTGTGGAGCATGCGCGAAAGGTTAGAATCACATCCTAACCTTGAAGCACTGGCTATCAAAACGCTCAAAGGAATAGCAATAGACCATTATCGGCATCGCCAATTAGAGTGTGAACAACGACTACAACAACCAGAGCAGGCTACAGAGTTCACACACGAGTGTGAGCTCAACGACGAATTGCGAATGGTGCGGTGCGTAGTACAACAGCTGCCACCGTTACAACAACAAATATTTATGCTCAAGGAGATAGAAGGATATGAGGCACATGAAATACAAACCCTATGCGGATGCAGTCCTGAAGCCTTACGGCAAAACTTGTCACGAGCACGCCGATTCGTCAGAAAAGAGCTATTGCGTATCACCGATGAAATGGGGAAAAAATAGGTTTATTGAGAGAAAGGAAAACAAGATGAACGAACAGAAAATTAACCAACTGATAGAGAAATATCTCAACGGTGACACTTCGTGTCGGGAAGAAGATGAATTGCGGACGTACTTCGCTACTGTTAAAGGCGATATACCAGAGGCGTGGCAACCCCTTCGGCAACTTTTTGTATGGGAACTACACCAGCGACAACAACACAAGGTGTCCTATCCGCATCGCAGGAGGCTACATTGGTCATGGCTTGCCACTGCCGTCTCTGTGGCAGCTGTCTTCATATTCCTCTTTATGCTCACCCTTCAATTTCAATCTTCATCGGCTAATTACGTCATCATCAATGGCGAGAAGACAACGAACCAAGAAACGGTGATACGGGAGGCGGAAAATGCACTCGGCAACGTATCCTCTACCCAGCAAGAAGATTTTAATGCACTTTTTCAAATAGGAGAAACCAATCATGAGAACTAACCTACTCGCTGACAAATGGCAAAGACTGATTTTGTGCGTATTGCTTTTCGGCGCTACGCTATCAATGTCGGCACAACAAAAGCTACAAATAGAACAAGTTTTTGACCGCTTTGCACGTGCCAAGAACTGTAAGATGGTGTTTCTGCGCCACACCTCCTTACGTGGTTTCCAACTTGATGTCTACAAATCGCTCACCTATAAAAATCTTGCGCCCGTGATAGAACCTTATTTGAAAGCTGACAGAAAGCAGGCAAAAAAGATAAAAGAGGTGATAGAAGATGGACGGGTAATCAGTGGATATTACATGATGACGCCCCTAAAAGAAGGTGTTAACCGCTACATTCTTTTTGGAAAAGGCACGAAAAATAGCGGAACCGTGATTTATATCGAAGGAGCCTTAACCCCCGATGAAATCATGAAAATGTGCTATTCTCAACGATGATACATCACAAGCAATTGACAACATAAAAATTTATACAATATGAAAAAACTATTTTTTGCATTCATGCTTTGCACAGCCACATTATCGTATGCAGCCGAAGGAACCGACACCACCAGTGTGATGCTTGGTAAGAACAAGGTTGTGATTCACAACGATTCGCTTGGAATCTCTGTCAGCATCTTCGACAGTGAGGGACATCAATGGAAAAAGACGCGCGAGGTGAACTTTGTTGACGGACAAGAGGTAGAACAGGTGTTTGTTTTCTCTCCTTTTATTCCTCTTCGGAAGAATACTAAACGAACATTTTACCCACATTTCCCCGATTTCTACTATGGTGCCAATTTACTAAATGCCAACAGCAATGTAATAATGCGTGACACCAAATCGAGCGAATGGGGCTTCTCGCCTTGCCAAATAGGTTTGTCACTCAACAAGCAAAACACGCTTGGCTTGGTTTCTTCCTTGCAGTTTGGCTTTGTTCACAACCACTTCAACACTTCATCTGTCATCAACAGAGTTGAGGAAGAAACACGTATGCTACCGTTGGAAGAAAAAGATGTGACCACCAGTTTCTTGAAATATTATTACGTCAAGTTACCAATCATGGTAGAATGGCAAAAGCGTATTGGGAGAAGGAAAATCTTTGCTGGCAGCGGTCTCGCCTTGGAATATCGTTATAAGGAAGTTTCAAAATACCGTATAGGCAAACAAAAGCACACAATATCACGCGATTTGGGCATCAACGCCTTAGGCGTAAACGCAGAGGCATACGTGGGCTTCGGCAGTGTAAACCTTTATGCGCACTACGCTCTGACACCGCTATTCAAAAAAGGTATCAACGCAATGCCCTTTGGTGTAGGTATCGGCATTACCATGTAAGGACATTCTTTCTATTGCACACACCTCATTGTCCAGCAATATGTGGTGAGACTAAAGATTCATAACAAAAGAAAAGAGCAGTTGATACCATAAATAGAAAATATTTTGTAGCTTTGCAGTAGACTTTATCCCGCTAAAGATGACAGAGCAACTGCTGCACTATTGTTGGAAACATCGACTGTTTCCCTTAACACAACTGGCCACTACGGATGGTCAGTTGGTTGAGGTGATAGATACAGGATTGCACAATAGCGATGCAGGTCCTGACTTTATCAACGCAAAGATTAAGTTGGAGGACACCGTTTGGGTGGGAAATGTTGAGATTCATAACAAATCGAGCGATTGGTATGCGCATCATCATGATCAAGATACCAACTATAATAATGTTGTCTTACATGTATCTGGGGATGTAGATACGCCTGTTCGCACAACAACGGGCAGAGAAATTCCACAATTGGAGCTTCAAGTACCCTCGCAGGTGGAACAACAATACGAACAACTGCTCATGGCTGACGCTTATCCTCCTTGCCATGAAGTGGTTTCGGAAATGCCTCGAATCACTGTTCGTGCGTGGTTATCTGCCTTGCAAACAGAACGATTGGAGCAGAAAACATTGCAAATAAAACAACGTTTGGCTCTTTGCCAAGGTGATTGGGAGACGGTTTTATTTGTTACCTTGGCACGTAATTTTGGCTTTGGCGTCAATGGCGATGCGTTTGAGCAATGGGCGATGCACATTCCTTTGCATAGTGTGGCTCACCATCGTGATGACCTTTTTCAGGTAGAAGCATTCTTTATGGGGCAAGCAGGGTTGTTGGAACGCTCTTTGATACCCGAGAAATACCATGCAACGATGGATACAGAGGGCTATTTTGAGCGATTGCAAAACGAATATCTGTATTTGCAACACAAATTTAACCTGCAGCCAATGGAGGGTAAGAGATGGAAATTCTTACGATTACGACCTCAAAATTTCCCCAATATTCGCATTGCTCAATTGGCTACCCTGTATCACTCTCACCGATTTGGCTTAAGAAATTTGGTAGAAAGCGAATCATTAAAGACCTTAAAAGACACGATGAAATCGGGCGTTTCGACCTATTGGCAGACCCATTATGTGTTTGGAGCAGTGAGTAAGAAATCGGAGAAAAGAATATCAGAGTCCTCCCTTAATGTATTACTCATCAACACGGTAATCCCTATCCTTTTTGCTTATGGAAGATATCACGATGAGGAGGAACTATGTGATAAAGCTTTGAATTACTTAGAACAGCTTCAGCCAGAGACAAATCACATTGTCAGGAAATGGCAAGAGAGCGGCATCAAGGTGGAAAATGCTGGAGATACACAAGCTCTCGTCCAGCTGCAGAGGCAATATTGTGAACGTAAAGAATGTTTACGTTGTCGCTTTGGCTATGAATACTTGAAAGGCAAACAACACAACAGGTAAGAGAATCAAGGGCTATATGCCTTCTATAAATATTATTTTTTAACCAAAGAATTTGAAAGAATGGAATATATTTTTGAAACAGAAATGGAAGTTCGCGACTATGAGTGCGACATTCAGGGTATCGTTAACAATGCTAATTATCTTCACTACACAGAACATACTCGCCATTTGTTCTTGAAGTCATTGGGCGTGAGCTTTGCTAAACTCCACGAAGAAGGCGTAGATGCTGTAGTGGCACGTATGAAATTGGAATATAAAGTGCCACTGAAATGCGATGACCGCTTTATATCCAGATTGGCTATGAAGAAGAAAGGGTTGAGATATGAGTTCTATCATGACCTATATCGAGCAACAGATGAAAAGCTATGTTTCTCTTGTCAAGCAGATTTAGTGTGCTTAATCAATGGGCGATTAGGACACAGCGAAGACTACGATAAAGCCTTTGCCAAATACTTATAACCATGCTGGACACGCAAGAAATCATCAATACCATTGCGCTCACACGCATCAATTATTTTCATCTCACGGGGATGCTACAGCTCTATCGTCGGCTGGGGTCTGCCACAGCCGTGATAGAGCATCGGCGTAACATTAGAGATGTTTTGCCCGATGCCTCACCCAAGTTGGTGCAGTCGCTTCAACAAATTGACGAACCGCTGCATCGTGCGGAGATAGAACTTCAATGGGATTTGGAAAATGGAGTGATGCCACTCTGCATGAATGATGAGAATTACCCTCAACGGTTAAGACAATGTGATGATGCGCCATTGATGCTCTTCTATAAGGGAAACATCAATTTGAACCAACGCCGTGTTATTTGTGTGGTAGGAACTCGACGCAATACGGTTTATGGAGAGGATTTGATACGTCGGTTCATGAGAGAACTAAGACAACTGTGCCCACAACTATTGGTGATAAGCGGACTTGCTTATGGCGTTGACATCATCGCTCATCGACAAGCCTTGCAAAATGGCTACCCTACCGTAGGGGTACTTGCCCATGGAGTGGACTATCTTTATCCTGCTCGGCACAAACAAACCGCCGATGAAATGGTGAAAAAAGGAGGATTGCTCACCGAATTTCTGACACAGACCAATGCCGACAAGGTAAATTTTGTACGACGCAATCGGATTGTTGCAGGTATTTCTGATGCCTGTGTGGTCGTAGAAAGTGCCGCACATGGTGGAGGACTCATCACAGCAAGTTTGGCTCGAACTTACAATCGAGAGGTCTTTGCCTTTCCCGGAAACGTAGGAAGCCAGTACAGTGAAGGATGCAACAACTTGATTCGCGACAATGTAGCAGGGCTGATTAGTAATGCCGATGACTTTGTAAAGAGCATGAATTGGGATGATGACGTAAAATTGCAGCGTGCCCAACAAGTAGGAATAGAGCGACAACTGTTTCCTGATTTGTCAACAGAAGAGCGAAAAGTGGTCAGTGCGTTGAAAAAGCACAACGACTTACAGATAAACATGCTAAGTGTACAAGCAGACATTCCCATTGCTCACCTCACTGCCATTCTATTTTCGTTAGAAATGAAAGGTGTATTGAAAGCTCTTCCCGGTGGGATGTATCATCTGTTAATGATGTAAATGTTCATCTCTTCATTCCAAATTTAGTTTCCTTGCGGGCTTCTCTCCCTCTCCGAAACTCTCATTGTGAATTTGTCAACTTGTGAACTCGTCAACTCTAAAATATGCGAATAGGAAATATTGATTTAGGAAAGTACCCTCTATTTTTAGCACCCATGGAGGATGTTACTGATATAGGATTTAGATTGCTCTGCAAACGCTTTGGAGTATCCATGGTGTACACCGAGTTTGTGAGTGCCGAAGCATTGGTGCGTTCCATCAAGTCGACGGTCAGCAAGCTCACTATCTGTGAAGAAGAACGCCCTGTGGGTATTCAGATTTATGGAAGAGATGTGGCATCAATGGTTGAAGCGGCACAGATTGTAGCACAAAGTAAGCCCGATGTCATCGATCTTAACTTTGGGTGTCCTGTAAAGAAAGTGGCAGGAAAAGGGGCAGGAGCAGGAATGTTGCAGAATATTCCCTTGATGTTGGAAATCACACGTGAGGTAGTAAAGGCTGTACACATTCCCGTAACCGTGAAAACTCGGTTGGGATGGGATACGAGCCATCTCATTATTACCGAACTGGCAGAGCAATTACAAGACTGTGGCATACAGGCACTGACCATTCATGGACGTACACGAAGTCAGATGTACACAGGAAAAGCAGACTGGACGCTGATAGGTGAAGTGAAAAAGAATCCACGCATCCACATTCCTATCATCGGAAACGGAGACATCACCTCCGCAGAAGAAGCCAAACACGCCTTTGAGACATACGGCGTAGACGGTGTTATGGTGGGACGCGCCTCGTTTGGATGCCCTTGGATATTCAAAGAGATGCGCAACTACTTAGACGGGGAACCAAGTGATGAAAGCTTTGATCTAAACAAGAAGTTGGACATCTTGTTAGAGCAATTGCACATCAACGTGGCTCGCATTGACGAATATCGTGGCATTTTGCACACACGAAGACACTTGGCTGCAAGTCCAATATTCAAGGGAATACCCGACTTTAGGCAGACACGAATTGCCATGTTGCGTGCCACAACGGTAAAAGAATTGGAAGATATCCTTGCGAAATGCCGTGAGATAATTGTAAAATAATTACTAATTCAACAAAATAGAAAGAGATTAAAAAATGAGAACACAACTTAAAACTCTATTACTACTCTTATTACTGAGCATCTGCAACAACATTTATTCGGTTACAAACGAAAAACCTTTTACCATTCCAGAAATTAAAACATGGAAAGGAGGAAGTGGTTCTTTTACCATAAAGTCCCAAACGTGTATTACTTATCGAAGTAATGAGGCGAGGGTTCAGCAAATAGCCATGCAACTATCAAGCGATTACCAACAGATGTTTGGTCAGAAATTAAACGTTCTGAAGGGGAAAAATAAAGTAGGAAATATAGAATTAGTTGTAAAGAAAAACAAGAAAGCAAACCCCGAATCTTATACAATGGTTATTGGCTCCAGCATTAAAATAATTGCGCCGACGGTGCAGGGGCTGTATTGGGGTACTCGTACATTGCTCCAATTGTCTGAACAAAACAAAGGTTCTTTACCATGCGGCACTATCACCGACGCACCAGACTACCCGTTCCGTGGGTTAATGATTGACTGTGGGCGCAAGTTCTTTCCTATAGATATGCTTCGAAAATATGTTAAAATCATGGCTTATTATAAAATGAATGCGCTACATATTCATTTGAATGACAATGGTTTCAAACAGTTTTTCGATAACGACTGGAATAAAACGCAAGCCGCTTTTAGGTTGGAATGTGATACTTACCCAGGACTTACCGCTCGTGATGGTTATTACACGAAAAAAGAATTTATCGAGTTACAGAAACTCGCTGATAGTCTTCATGTCGAGATTATTCCTGAAATTGATGTCCCAGCTCATTCGTTGGCGTTTACACATTACAAACCAGAGATAGCCAGCAAGGAGTATGGCATGGATCACTTAGACTTGTTCAATCCCGAAACATATACATTCTTAGATGGGTTATTCAAAGAATATTTGGGAGGTGTAGACCCCGTTTTTCGTGGAAAGCGTGTACACATTGGCACCGATGAATATTCGAATAAAGACCAAGCTGTGGTAGAGAAATTCAGATATTTTACCGATAGATATATAAAATATGTGGAGAGTTTTGGCAAACAAGCCTTGGTATGGGGACAACAAACGCACGCAAAAGGAAAAACTCCTATAAAAGTGAAAGATGTACTCATGTACGCATGGTCGAATGACTATTCGCAACCAAAGGAAATGATTGACCTTGGATACGATTTAGTGAGCATTCCAGACCGTTACTTGTACATTGTTCCAAAGGCAGGCTACTATTACGATTATCTTAATACCGAACATCTGTATAAGCAGTGGACACCAGCCAATATCAATGATGTGATATTCCCAGAGCGTCATCCCAAAATAAAGGGAGGAATGTTTGCGGTATGGAACGACATTGTTGGCAATGGTATTAGTCCACAAGACGTGCATTATAGAGTGATGCCAGCACTGCAAACGTTGTCTACGAAAATGTGGATAGGTGCAAAGCCTTCCTTTGATTACACCTACTTTACAGACAAAAAGAAACAACTTAGCGAAGCTCCGGGCGTAAACTATGCTGGACGATACCAACCAGGTGTCGTACTGACTAAAGATGTGGTGACGCCAAACGAGCGCAACGCAATAGAACAGATAGGCTGGAACTATCGAATTTCTTTTCATATTGAAGCAGCCGAGGAAGCTCCGGGAACGGTCTTGTTTAGTTCACCAAACGCCAAATTTTACTTGTCTGACCCCATTTCTGGACTGTTAGGATTTAGTAGAGACGGCTATCTAAACACATTTGGCTATCAATTCTTTCCACATGAAAAGGCGCAAGTGATGATAGAAGGAAATCGTGAGCAAACAAGTCTTTTCGTCAATGGCAAATTAGTGAGTGAACTGAATGTTAAGAAAATTAATTTTGGAAAGCGAGGAGACCTTTATTACATTCGTACACTTGTATTCCCTCTGTTACAGACGGGCAGTTTCAATAGCAAGATAACCCACTTAAAAGTAGAAAGCTTGCAATAAACAACAATTTGCAGCGCTCTTTTTATAAGCCTTGTGACCATCGGCAGCATGATTCATAAAAGATATTTGACAAACATTGAAAAACAATTGAAATGTCATTATCGTACAGAAAATATTAATGCTGAACAAAAAAATAAAGTCAGAAATAAGATAGATACTAATAAAAATCTTAAATTTGCCTGCAAAATACAAATGAAGTCGCAAATATAGAACCATTATATGAAAGCAATATCTGAAAACGCCACGACTCCAACCTCATAGAATGGTGGCGTTTACAGATATCTTTCAATAATGAGAGTAGAAGATACACACGATTACGAACCTTAATGACAAACAAAGTGAATAATACAGAGGTCAAGAGAGAAACTGTCTCTACACAGGATGAATTGCCCCAACAGCAAACAACAGACAGGAGCAATGATAAGAAAAAGAAAAGAATGCCAAAGGGGATTATATGTCTGCTTATCATCACTGGACTGTTTGGAGGAATAGCAAGCATTATGGGAGTGGCTAACATGCTCAACACCATTATGCACACGGCTCACGACTTGTTGCTCAATACCTGCTTTTATCTCATGGGCATCTGTGTGTTGACAGGTGCCTTAGGGAAGCTATTTGTTGAGTTTGGAGTTGTAGACTTAATAGAACGAGTCTTGCGACCATTGATGAAACCCGTGTTCAGACTGCCCGGAGTGGCTTCACTTGGAGCAGTATTAACGTTTCTCTCCGACAATCCTGCCATTATCACTTTGGCACAAGACAAGCATTTCGGTAGTTACTTCAAGAAGTATCAGTATATTTCGCTCACCAATTTCGGCACAGCGTTTGGTATGGGTCTCATTGTCATCGTCTTCATGTTAGGCAACGGTTATTTCGTGGAACCCCTCATTGGTTTTATAGGAGCCTGCATTGGGTGCGTAGTCTCTACAAGGCTCATGCAACACTTTGTACTCAAAGCTTATCCGCAATATCGTTCCGAAGAAGCTTTGGATGGAGAGAAGTTTCGCCAGCAACCCATTCGTCAGTTACACCGTGAAGAAACATCGGTGTTTCTGCGCATACTCAATTCTCTGTTAGACGGAGGAAAATCGGGCGTCGACGTTGGTGTTTCCATCATCCCCGGTGTGCTTATTATTTCTACGTTAGTGATGATACTCACCTTTGGAGCCAGTGCAGAAGGCAATTTCACAGGCAAAGCTTATGAGGGAATTGCCATTTTACCAGCCATTGCTAACAAATTAGATTGGTTACTCAATCCACTCTTTGGGTTTTCAGACCCACATCAAATCGCCTTCCCTATCACTGCGCTCGGAGCAGTTGGTGCTGCATTGAGCTTGGTACCCAACTTTATGTCACAAGGTTGGCTGGATGGCAATGCCATAGCTGTATTCACAGGTATTGGAATGTGTTGGAGCGGTTTCCTTAGTACACATACAGCAATGCTTGACACCATTGGCTATCGGGAACTTACCTCTAAAGCCATTGTTTCTCATACTATCGGAGGACTTGCAGCTGCGCTTGCTGCACATTGGGGATATCTGCTCTATGCTGCGCTCTTCATATAAGGCTTTTTTATTTGTATCCAAGCTATCCTTTTATTGAAAGCATGAATTAATGCCGCAAACTACATGAATGAATTGTACGATTACGGGGAATCGCAGCCGCTCATGTATGGAGATAATTTATGCTACATGTAAGAATTGTAATTCGAGAAGAGTATTTCATTCTCACAACGATATATTAAACAAGCACGTATTTGGGAAGCATTGTTCTAAAAAGATAGACGACTATTTATTTAGATGACTTCCCAAATATTCATAATATTGCTCAACGATTTGCAATATATCTTTTGTTAAGTAGCCAAAAGCCTTTTCTATCAACTCATCAGGTATTTGGTAATACGCTTCGGCTATACTCCCACATATAACCGCTTCGGCAGCAGAATCTCCACTAATACTTATAGCTATCCGTAGCGCATCTTCGAAATTCTCACTTTCTAAGAAGCATCTAATAGACCAAGGTACTATCTCTTGGCAAGCTGCATCATTCTGTCCATGATGAATGGTGGCATATATCTCTCGAAGACTGGGAATTTCATACCCGAAATTATGTTTCACGGCTTTTTCTATTTCCTCTCTTCGTATTCTACAGGTACGTAGCCAATAAATTAAAGTGGCAACGCACTGCGCCCCCTTAATGGCTTCAGGATGAGTGTGACTCGCCTCGGCGCATCGTTTGCTTTCAGATAGCACCTGATGATAGTCATTGAACAACCAGCCCACAGCACCAATGCGCTTGGCAGCACTATTGTCAAATGAACTGACTGTAGAGGCTTTGGGATCTTTCAACCATTGTTTAACCATGTCACTGTATCCACCTTTTGGATTTGGATAACGATGACACCAGTCTAATAGCGCTTCTTGATAAGAGCCGTTGTTCATAATTGCATCTGCAATTGCTACCGCACAAATCGTATTATCTGTAAAACTACACTCATTAGTAAACAATTCGACATTATCTTTTACTTCAGTGGTGTTAAATCTGAATTGAGATCCTACAATATCTCCGATGATTGCGCCTGTCATGTTTTTGAAGGTTACTTTGTGAAACTGAATTGCCAAACAATAACAAAAGATAATCTAAATAAGGAACGCTCTCACCAAATAACGACATGATACGCCAAGCGTGCTATCACGTACATCGGATGATTGTAATGCTCTTGTGCTTTTTCGTTAGTGATTGATACGCAAGCGTTGTCCCCTCTTTGGAATACCTCTTGTCTAGTACAAATATAGGATAAATAAAAGAAATAAGAAACGATATCACCGTTAAGCTGATAAAATTTAACATAAATTTGTCAATCGACGACTTGTGTGCATTTCGTTTCTTCTCAACTTAGCTGCATTTTACCTTCTTCATTTTATGAAAACAGTACTCCCACCGAGAATCGAACTCGGATCAAAGGTTTAGGAAACCTACGTTCTATCCATTTAACTATGGGAGCAATGTGTGGAAGCTTTCTGAGTTGGAAAGCGTTGCAAAGATAAGAATTTTATCAGATAGTGCCAAATATTCATATTCTTTTATGTATCGCATATCACGCCACGCTCATCTAAAAAAGGGGATTGACAGCAAAAGATAATCTTTGTTCTTTTGTTTCAACAACAAATCTAAGCTCTAAGCAAATTGCACTGGTTACCCCTTTCGCTTTATTTAATTGATTTGTCATCATAACAAGTACTTCTCCATAAAAGAGCTGCGCCTATACGGCAGTATTCTTCCAAACCTGAGTTCGGAATAAGAAACCTGCAATAAAAGTTGGTAATCTCGCTATTATTTTGTACCTTTATAGTTATAATTCAACGCAAAATGCCCAACTTATGGTAAAGAACATTTGACATCGGACGGAGTAGGGCATAGGGCACTCCAACCTGACCATTTTTTTGGCTTTTCCGTGCAAGCTTTTTGAGGAGCAGCAAGTTTATCTTTCCTTTAGCCCTTGCGCAGAGTTAATTTTATATTATCCCAAACATTTTCACCTGCAATATTCTTGTAATTGAGTAGAAGTAACAATGTATAATGGTTGAAACAACTTCTTAACGCTTGATGTGTAATTTTGCAACAGATAATTAAAACTAGGTAAAAAGATGAAGAAGATTAGTTTAGTAACGTTTATTTTAGTGCTTCAAATGCAGTTGCCATGGGCAGGAAATATGATTGGCGCGAAAAACATAAATAGCAACCATCGTGCGAGTACATGGGAGTTTATGTACAGCGTAGCCAAACCGACCGAACTTCAGTTGCAAGCCGTTGAAAGCCATTCAATGTTTGACAAGAAGACCGAGTTTTTGTACAATCAACTGCAAGACCTTTGCTTTAAACGCATACCAGTTGTGCCTGGCGACCCTACCACTCGTATTGTCACTCGGAAAAGCGAACTTTTCAATGCTGTGAAAAGAGTTTCTAAAGGTCTTGAGGAAGAAATGAAGACACGTAAGATTTCGGCAGAAGACGCAACAACCCAACTCAACCAAGTGCTTAATGTTGCCATCTCAGCTTTTTATTCAGAGGATAGCAAGTCTTTTGAGAAGGCACTGCACGAGAATAAGAAAGATTACCAGAAGCTCATGAGTCTTTTCTCACAAGTAACATTGAAATAACATATTCTGATGAAAAAGATATTCTTATTATCTTGTATGTTGCTGCTAAGCATCAACTTGTTAGCGCAATCGTTGAAAGTTACAGGCCAGGTAACAGACAAAATGGGGCCTATTGCGGGAGCAACCGTACGGGTGAAAGGTACCAAGCGTGCAGTTGTTACCGATTTAGAGGGTTATTATACTATCCAAGCCAATAAAAACGACAAATTGGAGTTCTCGTATTTAGGTGATATCACTAAAACCGTTCAGGTTACGAGTTCTCCCCTTGATGTGTTTTTAAAAACCGAGACTCAGGATATTGATGAGGTTGTGGTTACAGCCATCGGTATCAGACAGGAGAAAAAGAAGCTGGGGTATACTACCCAACAAGTTACAAGCAAAGAATTAACAGCCCAAGGCAATGTCAACGTGGGTTCCTCGCTACAAGGGAAAGTTGCCGGCCTTACGGTTTCGGTGCCTTCCAGCCTGTTTGAGACACCCTCTTTCTCACTTCGTGGCCACATGCCGCTCATTGTTTTAGATGGTGTGCCTATCGAGTCAGACATGTTTGATGTATCGAGCGAGAATATTGCCAGCATCAACGTACTGAAAGGTACGGCAGCCTCGGCGCTATATGGGGCTCGTGGAAAAAACGGCGCTATCATGATTACCACCAAGCAAGCTCTCACCGAGGGTATAGAAATTAATTTCTCTACCAAGAATATGGTCAGTGCCGGTTTTGTGGCTTATCCCGAAACACAACACTTATATGGTAGTGGCTCGAATGGCCAATATGCCTTCTGGGATGGTGAGGGCGGCGGCAAGTCGGATGATGACATGCAATGGGGCCCCAAGCTGGGCGTGGGCAACATGGCACCCCAGTGGAATAGTCCTATTCGTGATAAGGTAACTGGTGAGGAAACTCCCTGGTGGGGTAGCGTTAAGGGCACTCAATACGATGATCAAGGCCGTTACGAGCGCGTGCCAATGCCGCTGAATTCGTATGACAACCTTCGTGAGTTCTTGGAAACTGGCTTTATTACCAACAACACCCTGTCACTTTCGTACATGGGCAAGAAAGCGAAGGTGTACCTGCTTGGGCAGTATGCCTATCAAAAAGGGCAAGCTCCGGCAACCTCGCTGTATACAGGAGGGTTTAACCTCAATACGAGCTATCAGATTTCGAATAAACTTATGGTGGATGCCATGCTCAACTATAATGCAGTTATTTCGCCCAATTATCCGGATTACGGTTATCACCCTTCCAATTTTATGTACTCCATTGTCGAGTGGATGGGTGATGACATCGATATTCGAGAGCTTAAAAAACATCAATGGGTGCCGGGAATGGAAGGTTACAAGCAAGCCAATTACAACTATGCTTGGTACAACAACCCCTACTTTGCCTTGATGCAGGCCCGACACGCACAACGCAGGAATGTTACGACGGCACAACTAAGACTAAATTATCAGGTGCTGCCACAGCTTAACGTTATGGGTCGCATGTCGCTACGTTCCAATCGTAACCTTGAGGAGAACAAAATTCCCAAGTCGTATCTTAACTATGGCGACTCGCGAGAGGGAGCCTATAAGGTATGGAATATTAGTCAGGATAACGTCGATGCTGATGTGCTGGTAACTTATACCAAATCGTTCCTCAACGATATTAACCTTACTTTAAATGCGGGTAGTTCTATCTTTTATCGCACTTATCGCAATGATTATGCGTCGACCGACGGTCTGAACGTACCCAATATCTATTCGCTGAAAAACTCCACTGGCTCAATCTTAACCTACGACCCAGAGATGCCGTATTGGGGTACACGTAACGAAAAGCAAATTAGAAGTGTGTATGGTGCTGTAAACCTTGACCTTTCCAAATATGCTTATCTTACCTTGACGGGGCGTAACGACTGGTCTTCTACCATTGCAAAAGGCAACAATTCGTATTTCTATCCGTCGGTAGCCCTTAGTACGGTAGTATCTGACTATGTAAAGATGCCTAAATATGTAGACTACCTCAAGTTCCTTACCTCGTGGGCTACTGTCTCGAGCGACCTTGATCCCTACCAAATACAACAAGTATACAGAAAAGAGTCATCATGGGGGAGCAACACGGTGGTGAACTACCCATCAAATTTGGTCAATGCCGATATTAAGCCACAAAAGACGGCACAATTTGAAGTTGGGCTTTCTACCTCGTTCTTAAAGCGGGTGTCTCTCGACCTGAGCTACTATCGATCGGTTGATACCAATCAGATTCTGGACATGCTTATCTCTCAAGCCTCTGGTTTCAATTCGCGTAAGATTAATGGGAACACATATACTACCAATGGCTTGGAAATGATATTAGGCGTGAAAGCTGTTCAAAATAAGAATATAAAATGGAACTTTAATTTCAACGCCAGCCATAGAGTGCGGCGCCTTACAGAGATATATGGAGGTGAGCAATACTTTGGCAATCTTCGCAATAATGACCGGGCTGACGATTACTATGCCAGAGTATGGCAGCGAAATTCCGACGGCCGTGTCATTGTGGATGCAAACGGGCAGCCTTTGCGTGACCCCTATCAGCGCAAGATAGGACATGCTGAACCCGATTGGCGACTGGGTATGCAAAACACAATACACATCAACGATTTTACCATCGGCATAAATCTCAATGCCGCCATAGGAGGCTTAATGTTCTCTAACCTGAGTCCTAAGATGTGGTGGGGCGGCAAACATCCCAAGTCTGTACAATATCGTGACGAGGAATATGCTACGGGCAAGCCTGTGTATGTGCCCAATGCAGTAAGAGTGGTCTCGGGTGAGGTTTCGTATGATGTTCATGGCAATGTAGTGTCTGATACCCGCAAGTATGAAACCTTTGACAAAGCTGTAGACTGGCAATCGTGGTGCCAAAACTATCCTTACAGAGCCATCGTTACCGATGGCATGGATAAGCTGTTTGCCAATACCTTTAGCCGTACTTATCTCAAGATAAGGCATATTAGCTTGTCGTATGACTTTCATCGCTTCTTGCCATCAACAAGTGCTATAAAAGGGTTAACAGCCACATTGTTCTGCAATAATCCTTTGCTTTGGGCAAAGGCACCTTATGTAGATCCCGACGTGAGCGGTGATGGCAGCCATGATAACGGAGCTACAGACCCTACGGCACGATATGTTGGATTAGGTTTCAATATAAAATTTTAAATGACAGAATAATACATCAATATGAAGACAAAAATTTTAATCTCCCTTGCATTGGTAGGAACATTAGCCTGTTCGTGCAGTAACTTCGGTGACCTTAACGACAATCCTAACGACCCGACAGCAGTTTCGCCCAAGCTTATTTTGCCAAATATTTGTGAAAACGCTTTCAGGAGGGGGACAGGTGGTATGTATGCATTTAAAATGGTGGTACAAACCGATGGACATAACACCGAGCAGTTTTATGAATGGAACCGGGGCAACTTCTCATTTTATAACAACCAATTGCTCCAGGTTGTCAAACTGAAAGAAGAGGCTGATCGGCTTGGCAGCACAGCATACAACGGATTGTACCACTTCTTTAGAGCATACTACTTTTATAACTTGACGCTGCAGTTTGGTGACATACCTTATTCGGAAGCCTTGCAGGGCGAGCAAAAAGCACTGTTTACCCCAAAATATGATACGCAGGAAAAAGTGTTTGCTGGCGTGCTGGATGAACTGGCATTGGCAAACGAAGAGTTGGCTAAGGCTGCGGCAAAAGGTGAGCAGATACAAGGCGACATTATTTACGGAGGAGCTGCCAATATGTGGCAGAAATTGGCAAACTCATTCCGGCTGAAAGTATTGCTCACTCTGTCAAATAAGCAAAAGGCGGGCAAGCATCAGGTGCAAAGTGAGTTTAGACAAGTAGCGACCTTGCCTCTGATTTCTGACAATTCGGAAAATGGGCAGATACAATATATCGACCAGGAGGGCAATCGCTATCCGCAATTTAACGCGCAGTGGTCAGGATTTTATATGGATAAGACGTTTGTTGACCGAATGACCGCACGTAAGGATCCACGGTTGTTTCTCTTTGCGTTGCCCACCAACGAGGCTTCGAATGCAGGTAAAGCAGTCTCTGATTTTACAGCTTATGCTGGTGGCAACCCCACTGTGCCGTATGGTGAAAACAAGAACTTGGTAGGAGCTGGGCAGATTTCCCAAATCAATGCTCGTTATCGTATACATCCCACAGGCGAGCCTACAATGTTGTTAGGCTTTGCCGAATTGCAACAGATTTTGGCAGAAGCTGTTGTCAGAGGTTGGATTGCTGGCGATGCGAAGCGGCATTATGAAGAGGGCATTAAGGCATCTTTTGCATGGTATCATACTTACGCACGTGAATATGCTCAGTATGTCACTCCGCAAGATGCCGAGAAGTATTTGCAACAGGAGGCGGTAAAATGGGACGAGTCGTTATCGGCAGAGCAAAAAATAGAGCGCATTATCTTCCAAAAATATTGCGTTAGCTTCTTCCAAGGCAATTGGGATCCGTTTCTTGAACATCTGCGTACAGGGTATCCCAAGTTTGCACATCTCAACAATACCCCAATACCTTACCGATGGATGTATCCAGATACAGAGAACAAGTTTAATACCGAGAATGTAAAGGAGGCTGTTACAAGGCAGTTTGGAGAGAACAATGATAAAATTACCTCAAAGCCTTGGTGGATTAAATAGGGTCTGCTGAATTATTATCTCTTCACAGACAGAGGGTAGCAGACGTAGACCCTCATAGTGACGATAATGATGAA